>CAIQSZ010000335.1 GCA_903874575.1 uncultured Elusimicrobia bacterium | reverse complement strand
GCAACGCGGCCGTCGACTTGAGCGCCGGGCCGGTTCCGGTCACGGCCTGGGTGCCGCCCGGCCGCGCGGCCGAGGCGCGGACGACGTTCGGATCGGCGCCGGCCATGCTGGCTCGATTCGCCGCCCGGTTCGGCGCGCCGTATCCTTGGGACGCCCTCACTTTGACCATCGCGCATCGCCCTCTCGACGTCGAAGCGCCGCGCGCGGGCGCGCCGCGCTTCGACGAGGCGGCGCTGGAGGGGGACGCCGAGGAATCGGTCGCGCGCGAGTTGGTCCGCCAATGGCTGGGGGCCTGGATCTCGCCGCGCGCGCGGGCGGACGCGTGGTTGTTCGACTCCTTCGCGAGCTGGCACGCGTCCTGGTGGCTGGGCGTCTCGCGCGGCGCCGACGAGGAGGCGTGGAGCCTGGACGAGAAGGCGCGCGCGGTCTTCGCGGGCGAAGCGCGCGGAGCGCGGCCGCTGGCGGGCTCCCCGCTCGACCCGCAGGTCCAGGGCCGGGGCGCATGGTTCCTCCAAATCCTGCGGGGCGAACTGGGAGCCGACGCCGTCGACGCCGCGACGCGGCGTTTCGTGCGGACGCGCGGCGGGGGAGCGGCGTCCTCCGACGACTTCCGCGTCGAGATCGACTCGGCCGCGGGAAGGTCCTACGGCGGTTATTTCGGGATATGGCCGCGCCTGGCCGAGCATGCGCGCTCGCGTCTGACGCTCTCCTACGATGAAAGGGAGCGCGCGCTGATCCTCGATCACGTTCAGGCGCCGGCGGCTCGAAACGGCCGGCGGTTCGTCGTCGACGTGACCGTGCGCACCGACGCCGGCGAGGCCTTTCGTCTCACCAGCGGGGGCTTGCGCAAGACGGAGCGCTGGCCGGTCGCCGTCCGCCCCCGTTGGGTCGAGGTCGATCCGGGGCAGACCGGGCTATGCGAGATCGAGCGCGACTGGCCCGAGGACATGTTGAGAGCGGAGCTGGCGAGCGCTCCCGCCGCGATCTCCCGCGCTCGCGCGGCGCGCGACCTGACCGGCGTCCCGACTCTCGAGGCCGAGGCTTCCTTGGGCGACTGCCTGCGCCGCGATTCGTTCTGGGGGGTGGCCGCGGCGTGCGCGCGGGCCCTGGGCGAGCGGGCCGACGAGGGGGCGCTCGCGGCGCTGGGCGCCGGAACGAGGCGTTCCGACGCGCGCGTGAGGCGGTCCTCGGCGTCGTCGCTGGGACGCTTGCGCGGTCGAGTCTCGGGCGCCGAAGTCCTGCTGAAGGCGCTGGCCTCCGACCCCGACCGGTCGGTCGCGGTCGAGGCGGAGCGCGCGCTGTCTCGGCCGTAAAGGCGGGCGGGCCCCTTGACGGTGCCGGCAGCCGGGGCTACACTCACGGCGGAATAGATCCTCCTCCCGAGATGATCAAAACCACCCGCTCCCGCCTCGAGATCCGCCAGGACCCCGACCGCGCGTCGTACGTCGTGGGCGTTCTGCTCGCGCTGGCGGGAAGCGCGGAGGCGGTCCGCTCCCTGGGCGCGCTCATCGCGGAGTGGGCATTGCCCGTCGGCGGCTGCCTCGTCCCGGCGGCGCGCCTGGTTTTGTCGGCGCTGTTCGCGGCGTCGGGCTGGTTTTTCCTGCGCGGACGCTCTCGCGTCGTCTTTGACTTGGACCATCGCATGGTCGTGCGCTATATGGGCGTGGGCGGGGGAGGCGCGGGCAACCGAAGTTGGGATCTCGCCGATTTTGAGGCGGTGGTGCTGGCGCGCCGCGCGAAGCGCCGCCCGCTCCTCGGGCCGTCGCGCCGCTTCGAGGTGGTCTGCCTGCGCCGCCCCGACGGCGAGTGCCTGGAACTTCACCGGTCCTCCGGCGGCGGCGGCGAGATCGCCGCGCGGATCGCGGACTTCACCGGCCTGCCCTACTCGGGCCGCCGCGCGTTCTAGCGCTTCCCAGGGGCCTCGAGCCCGCGCCGGACGTCAGCTCTGGCAGGCCGCGCAGAACAGGCTGGCGCGGCCCGCGATCCTGCGCCGCGTGCCCTGGAGGGGGCCGCCGCAGGTTCCGCAGGTTCGGCGGCCGTACACCTTCACGCGCTTCTGCATGCTCCCCGGACGGCCCAGGGGGTCGAGGAAGGACTCGTCGTCCAAGGTCGCGCCGCCCAGCTCCACGCCCAGCGCCAACACGCGTCGGGCCGCCCGCGCCAGTTTCCCGATCTCGGCCCGGTTCAGCGACTTCCCGGCGCGGCCGGGGCGCACGCCCGCCAGGTGCAGGGCCTCGGTCGCGTAAATGTTTCCCAGTCCGGCGATCAGCGCTTGGTTCATGATGAGCGCTTTCACGGGCGCCGCGCGCCCGCGCAGGATTTTCCGGAGGTAGCCGGCGTCGAAGCCGGGTCTTCCGGGCTCGGGACCGAGGATGGGGAGAGGGCAGCCGACGCGGCCGAAGCGGCGGCAATCATGGAAACGCACGGTCTCGCCGCCGATCCTCAGCGCGAAGCGCGCGTGCGGGCCGTCTTCCTGGACGGTGATGCGCCCGGACATCCCGAGATGGAATGCGACGCAGCCGCGCCCTTCGAGGTCGACGAGCAGGTACTTCCCCTCGCGGCGGAAACCCGAGATTCGGCCGCCCGTCAGAAGACGGACGGCGCGCGCCGAGGGGGCGCGGTAGAAGGTCGGCCGGCCGACGGAAACCGCGGCGATGATCTTGCCGCGGTAGCGCCGGTCGAGGACGCGGCGTACGGTTTCGACTTCCGGAAGTTCCGGCATCGGTCTCCGTCAGTAGGTCGGCAAGGACGGATCGATGCGTTCCGACCAAGCGATGATGCCGCCCGCGACGTTCGTCGCGTCGTAGCCCTGCCGGCGCAGGAAGTCGACGGCGCGCGCCGAGCGGCCGCCCATCTTGCAGTGCACGACGATCTTCGAGGATATGTCGAGCTCGGCGAAGCGCTTGGGCAGGTCGCCCAGGGGAATCGACTTCGAGCCTTCGAGCTTCGATATCTCGCGTTCGCGCGGCTCGCGCACATCGAGCAAGACGAACGCCTCTTTCCTGTCCAGCGCGGCCTTGAGGTCTTCCACGGTCATCTCGGGGTTCATGTCGGCGGTCTTCTCCTTCGGGATAGTCGAGACGATAGACGACATAGGATACCTGTTCTTTCGGCCGATGAGCGGCACGCTGATCCGAGGGCAACACTGTTGCGTGCCGCTATTGCGAAATATGACTGGGCGGTTTCTCGTATCGATCGTCGGCGCGAAGGCGGTTCAAGGAGGCGGGTCGTGAGCGTCTTCAAATCTCTGGCGGAGGAGCATGGGCTTCTGCGCGCGCTCGGCCGGCGTCTGCGGCTCACCTTGGACGGCCGAGAGGAGCGGGGGACGCCCCGCGAGGCGCGCAACATCCTGCTCGTCCTGCTGCAAGCCCTCGCCGGGCACGAGCGCTTCGAGGACCGGGTGTTCGCGAAGCCGTTCGCGGCGTCGGCCGCCGCGACGAACGCGCTCGCCGTCCTGGCGCGCCAGCACGCGGCGATCTCGGAACTGCGGGCCGAGGCCGAGGCGCTCCTCCAAGAGGGAGCCGAGACCGATCTGCGCGTCCTGCGGGCGCCGGCGGAACGGCTGATCCGGATGCTGGAGGAGCACTTCGAGGAAGAGGAACGGGATCTTTGGCCGCAATTGAACGCCATCGACGACCGCGGGGCGAGGGAACGCGCCGACCGCGAAGCCGCCGAGCGGCTTGAAGAACTCGAGCGCGAACTCATGAGCTATTGGTCGGCCGTCGGCGAGTATCTGACCCGTGACCCCTGATCGGTTTATTCGAGCAAGGGAGCTTTCGGCGCTTTCGAGCGCCGCTGCCGTTCTCGCCGTCTTTTCCCTCGCGCTCGGCTGCGCGCGCGTTCCGGCTCCGCTGCGCGCCTTGCCCGATTTTTCCTTGACCGCGGTCACCTCGGACGGCGTTTCGCCGCTCGACCTGCGCGCGCTGCGGGGCCGCGTCTGGATCGCCGATTTCATGCTCACGCGCTGCGCCGGCTCGTGCCTCGGGCGCGCCGAAGACATGGCCGACTTACAGCGGCGCCTGCCGTCGTCCGTCGGATTCCTTTCGTTTAGCATGGACCCCGATCATGATTCGCCCGAGGTCCTGGCGGTCCATGCCAAGGAGGCCAAGGCCGATTCCCAGCGATGGTACTTCGTGACCGGAGATCGGTCCGCGGTGGAGAGGCTTCTGCGCGACGGCTTCCAGATCGAGGCCGCGGCGAGCGCGGCAAGGTTCGCGCTTATCGACGGCGACGGCCGCGTTCGCGGCTGCTACGGCGACGACCGCGCGTCGCTCGACAGGCTTGCGGCCGACGCGTCGCGCCTTTAGACGCGCTCCGAGCGCAGGTGGAACAGGAACGGCGCGAGCAGGATCACGCCCAGCCAGGCGTGGACCGCGGCTGTCCGCGCGCGCGGCCTCGCCGCTCGCGTAGAACAACAACGGCACGGTGAGGATCATGATCCCGAACGCCGCGAGCAAAACCGGTCCGCTGCGCCGCTTCTTTTTCCGGCGCAATCCGGGCTCGACGTGCGCGCTCCAGAGGCAGCCGAACAGGACGAGGAAGGCCAAGCCGACGACCGAGTGCGCGATCAGGATCGAGGTCCGCGCGGGCATGGGCTCGGGGCCGAGACCTCGGTCGACCAGCCCGCGCGTCGCGAGGAGCCGCACCGCGACGCCCGTCGCGTACAGCGCGCCGCATGCGGCATACAGGAGGGCTTTGAAGCCCTTCGACAGCTTCAAGCGCGCGCCCGGCCGGCGCCGTCGAAAAGCAGGATGGAGGCGCCGAGGGCTTGCGCGCAGGCGCGCGCGGTCCGAGGATCGGCGAACAGGCCGACCTTCGTGAGTGCGTCGGCCCGCATGCAACTGCGCGCGACGGCGGCCGCGGTCGCGGCCCGCGCGCGCCGTCCGTAACGCGTCGACGAGGCGGGATGCGCGCGCGCGTAAGCGGGCGATGAGCAGGCGAGCGCGGGGACGTCGAGGCGGAGGCGGCGCAAAAACGGACGGCGCGGCGGGCCGACCCGCAGCGCCGTCAGGCGCGGGGCGGAGCCGAAAAAGCGCAGATCGCCGCCCACGTCGACGCAGCCGGAGGCCCGCGGCAGCCGGCGTTTGAGCGCCGCCACCGCGCGGTCGACCGCGAAGCCTTTGGCCACGCCCGACAGGTCGAGGCGGACGGGGAGCAGCTTGCGCGCCCGCGTCCGGCCGCCCTTGCGGATCAGGACGAGCGGGTCCGCCGACGGCGGGGCGCCGCTGGCGAACCATGGATCGAACGCCCCGCCGGACAGGCGGCGCACGCGCAGGGCCAGGCGCAGGACCGCCGCCAGTTCGGGCGGGATCTCGACTTCCGTCGCGACCGGCGCGTCGTTGAGGCGCGACAGCGCCGAGCCGGGGGCGAAAACCGTCAGCATCGCCTCCAAGCGCCGAAGTTCGGCGAACGCGGCGGCGACGGCGCGTGGGGCGCGGCGCGAGCGTTCGACGGTGATCGTCGCGAAAGTGCCCATGGCCGGGCGCTTTCTTCTATAGACGCGCGCGGATTCGATCATGGGTGGCGAGGACGCGCTTGACCCCGTTCGTCACGTGGGCCGAGGAGAGGGTGGCGCCGCCGATGTTTCGGATGTCGGCGTCCAGCTTCAGGGGACACGTCTTCGTCTTGCCGACGAACTGCCGGCGCCAGGCCGCCCCTCGAATCTGGCCGCCGTAGGTTTCGCGGTATTCGAGTATTTCGACTCCCGCGACGGCGCCCGCCGTCGAGACGGCCACCGCGTAGGAGATGAACTCGTGCTTGCCGAGGACCTGATCGACGAACACCGCGTTTCCTCCGGCATCCTTCCAGTAAACGATGATTTTGGAGCGGACGGCCTGCCCCGAAGCCTCTCGGACCGCCTTCGCGTCGGCGTCGCTCAAAGTCAGCGTCCGGCGCTCGAACTTGGAGCCGGGAAAGATCGTCGTTGCGGCCTGGACGTCGGTCATGTACGTTTCGGCGCGGGCGACCAGCGCGGTTCCAGGCCCCAGGAGGGCGGTCAGCGGAGCCAGCCGCGCGGCGCGTCGGGCGAACGTCATCGCCTCAACCTCTTAGAACGGCACGCCCAGCTTCAGCCGCAGTTCAAAGCGCTCCTGCAGGCCGAGATGGAGGTTGCGCGCGCCGATCGGCGCGCCCGAGGTTGCCGTCCCCAGCCGGCGCGGCCAGCCCGCGATCTGCGGCAGCGCGGTCGCCGTCAGCCAAAACTTGTCGCCGCCGTAGTGCAGATTCGGGCCCGCGTAGAGCGCGTAGAGGCCCTGACGGCCGGCGTTCATGTCGGGGTACTGGGCGCGGTGGACCAGTTCGAGCCCCAGGGCGAGGCGAGGCCGGACGCGGTACGACGCGCCCGCGGAGAGCTCGGTCCAAAGCTCCTTTTTGGAGTTTCCGTGGTCCTTCTCCCACTCGGGTTCCGCGGCGAGGTTGGCGACGACGGCCAACCGGTCTTCGAGGAAGTCTTTTTGCAGGATCACGCGCATCTCGACCCCGCGCTCGGCGACGTCCTCGCCGGTCTCGGCGTCGCGCGCCGAGACTTCGGGCTCCAAGTAGAGCGCGAGGCCGGCTCCGTCCTTGAACGGACTGAGGAGCCGGTAGACGATCTCCGCCGAGAGGCCGTTCACCTGGAAATCGGAGCGGTTCCTCGCGTCGGCGGACGCGTCTTCCGAATCGTAGGCGTCGCGGGTCCGAAGGTAGGAGCTGTTCAGGTACAGCGAAAGCTGAAGCCGGTCCGTGACGCCCGCCTCGATCTCGTTGCGCAGATCGAAGGCGAGGTAGTCGCCGCGCGCCTTCCCGGTCCGCAGGGTGTTCCACTGCTCGTATTCCCAGTGCCCGGCGGGAACGGTTTCGGCGGGATAGAGATAGCCGAACGCGTTCTCCCCGGCGAGGGCGGACGGCGGCGCGGCGGCGGCGAGGGCCACGGCGAGGGCGGCGAGGCGCTTCATTCGGGAAATCCTTTATTGAGATTAAATTTCAATAAAGAGATTGTAGCACGCTCTTTATTGAGATTCAATATCAATAAGAGGGCAAAAAGAAGGCCCGCCGCGAGGCGGGCCTTCGATCGTTCGGGGCTCAGAGGCCCAGGCGCGCGATGACCTTGTCGAACTCCTCGGGCGGGTAGGCCCCGCGCAGAGGGATGCCGTTGATCAGGAAGCCCGGGGTGCCGGTGAAGCCGAAGTTCTTGGCCTCTTTTATGTCCGCCTCGATCTTCGCGGCGACGGCGGCTCCGTCCGCGTCCTTGGCCGCCTTCGAGGCGTCCAAGCCGAGCTCCTTGACCGTCTTCTTGAAGAAGTCCTCTCCGAGCAGGTTCTGATTTTCGAACATCTTGTCGTGGAACAGCCAGGCCTTCTCGGGGGACTGGATCGCGACGGCCTCCAGCCACTTCGCCGCGGGCAACGCGAACGGGTGGATCGCGACGAGCGGCATATGCTTGTAGACGAAGCGGACCTTCGCGCCGTACTTGCGCCGGACGGTTTCGACGACCTGGTAGCCGCGGCTGCAGTAGGGGCACTGGAAGTCCGAGTACTCCACGAACGTGATCGGGGCGTTCTTGTCGCCGCGGATGCGCGTCTTATCGTCGATGGAAGGCTTGTAGGGGTTCTTATAGGCGGCTTCCAGCTCCGCCTTCTCCTTCGCCTCCTCCTCTTTCTGCTTCTTCAACTGATAGTCGCGCTGGGCGTCCATGATCAGCTCGAAGAGGGCGGTTTTATCGGCCTTCTTGAGGGCGCCGATCACCAGGTCGGGATTGGCGTCGAGGGCCTTCTTGAGCTCGTCGCGGCTGACGGCGGCGGAGGCCGGCGCGGCGACGAGGATGCTGAGCGAGGCGGCGAGGACTCGGTTCATGAGGGTCTCCTGTTGAGAAGGCTGAGAATATCATTTTCGACCGTCCGTACGTCCAGCGGTCCGACATAGCGGCGCGCGATGACGCCGTCCGGGGCGATCAGGAAGGTGGTCGGCAGCATCCGCACCGCGTAGGCGTCCAGCGTCCGGCGGTCGGCGTAGAGCAGCGGGAAGGTCAACCCGTGGGCCGCCGCGAAGGTGGGAACGACCTTCGCGGGCGAGTCGTCGACGCTGACGGCAAGGAGCTCGAACGTGCCGTCCCCGGAGCGCGCCTGAAGCGCCCGCAGGGCGGGCAGCTCCTCCTTGCAGGAATCGCACCAGGTGGCCCAGAAGTTCAAGACGATGACGCGTCCCTTCTTGGCGGACAGCTTGACGGAGCTGCCGTCGGGAGCGGCCAGCGTGAAGTCGGGCGCGACGCCCGAGGCGTCGCCGGAGCCGCAGCCGGGCAGGGCGGCGGCCGCCGCGAGGGCGAGCGCGAACGGTAAGGCTCGTATGATGCGTTTCATGGGGGGCGGGGAATGCGGGAGCGAAGGCAAGAACCGCCGCCCTCCGCGCCTCGCGGAGCGGAGGGCGGCGGGATGGACGGGCTCAGCACCCGCAGGGAGTCTTCGGACCCATGGTGATTTTCCTCCTTTTTTTTTCGGCTTTGTGCTGCTCCAGAACGAAGCGGGCGATCTTTCCGACCCGCTTGAAGATTTTGGCGTCGCGCTGGGAGCGGGTCAGCATGATCGCGCCCTCGTACAGGGCGACGATCGCTTCCGCCGTCGCGCGCGAGTCCAACGACGGCGCGAAGTAGCCCGCCGCCTTGCAGCGCTCCAGGCACTTCGCGATGCCCGCGGCCCACTCGGCGAAGAAATCCCCGACCCTCGCGCGAAAGCGCTCGTCGCAGTCGCTCATCTCGAGCGCGATGTTTCCGACGAAGCAGCCCGCCTTGCAGCCGATCCCCTGGAAGAACCGGGCGCCTTCGTCGAACATCCGCTCCACGGCCTTTTCGGGCGCGGCCTGGGCGCACAGGGGCTCGATCCGGCGCGCGCGGCACTCCGCGATCTTGAAATCCAGGACGGCGAGCGCCAAGGAGGACTTGGACCCGTAGTGGTGGAAGAGGTTGGCCTTCGTCATCCCGCAGGCCTTCGCGATCTCCTCCATGCAGGCGGCGCCGTATCCCTTGAGGTGGATGACGTGCTCCGCCTCCCGGAGAATGCGTTCGCGCGCCGCGACGCCGGATTTTGATCCCATGATATTGACTGACCGTCCGGTTAATATTATCAACAATCCCCGGGGGCGTCAAGCCGCGCGCGCGGCTCAGGGCAGCTTGGTCGCGGTGCAGGAGTCGGCGAAAGAGAAGCCGTAGACGCCGGCGCCCTTCACCTCGGGGATCACGTACAGTTCGTGCGGGCGGTCTCCCGTGTCGCGGGCGAGATCGTAGAGCCGCG
>CAIQSZ010000334.1 GCA_903874575.1 uncultured Elusimicrobia bacterium | reverse complement strand
GCCCGCTCGCGCCCAAGCCCGGCGACTTCGTCTTCGGCGGCGCCGAACCCGGCGCTCCCCGGATCATGGACGACGTTTTCTTTCCCCGCTAGGGGCGGAGTTCCTCGCTTTGTGCTAAAATCCGAGAGTGAGCCTCCCTTCCTGGCAGGGCAAAGTCATCTACTTTGCGCTGATCGACCGGTTCCAAAACGGCGATAAGACCAACGACGACTTCGGCAAGGGCGAGTATTCGCCGACCGACGGCGACTGCTTCCAGGGCGGCGACCTTAAGGGACTGCGTTTGAAGCTCCCCTACATCAAGCGCATGGGGTTCGACGCGCTCTGGATCACGCCGCCGGTCCACAACCAGTGGATCAACCCCTACATCCCGGTGCGCGGCTACCACGGCTACTGGGCTTACGATTTCACGGCGGTCGACCCGCACTTCGGGACCCTCGAGGACTACAAGGCGCTGGTGCGCGAGGCGCACGAACTGGACATCCGAGTCATCCAGGACATCGTCGTCAATCACACCGGCAATTTCTTCACGGTCGCGCCGGAAGGCTACGATCCGGCCCGGCCCGAGTTGAACTGGAAGCCCGCGGCCGCTCCCGGCGCGCGCGGCCCCAAGGCGCCCAACGACCCCGTGTTCCGGATGAACGACGCCCGCGTCCCGGAGCACAAGCACGCGGCCGTCTACAACTTCACCCCGAACATTTCCGATTTCCGCAACCGCGAGCAGTCGCTGACGTACACGATGGGCGACCTCGACGACGTCAACCTGAAGAGCCCGCTCGCCATCGAGCGCATGAAGGAGATTTACCGCTACTGGATCGAACAGGTCGGCGTGGACGGCCTGCGCGTGGACACGGTCTACTACACCCCGGAGGAATTCTACGAGAAGTTCCTCTATGACGACGATCCGGTCTCCCCGGGGGTGAAGCGGTTCGCCGAGCGCAAAGGCATCAAGGATTTCCTGGTCTTCGGCGAGGTCTGGAGCTACGACTACCGGGAGATCGCCCGCTACCTGCGCGCCGGCCACGCCGAGCGCCTGGACTCCGCGGTCGACCTGCCGCTCAACGAGGCGCTGACGCAGGTCTTCTACCGCCGCGCCCCGACGGAACGCGCGCGCGCCGCGCTGTCGGCGCGCCGCCGCCACCACGACCTCTGGGTCAATTTTTTGGACAACCACGACGTGGAGCGCATGCACGCGCGCGCGGGCTGGGCCGCGATCAAGCAGTCGCTGGTCGCGTTGTTCACCCTGCCGGGACTGCCCTGCGTGTACTACGGGACCGAGGCCGGCTTCACGTACGCGCGGCAGAACATGTTCGACGAGAAGCACTTCGACGAGAAATCCCGCGCGGCGGTGTTCCTGCGCAAGCTGATCCGCTTCCGCAAAAAGCATCCGGCGCTGGCGGTGGGACGCGTCGAGGTCGATAAGACGTCCACGACGGCGGGCGTCCTCGCCTACACGGTGTCGCACGAGGGCGCCTCGTACCAAGCGATCTTCAACACCGCGCCCGACCGAATGGCGCACGACCTGGGGCCCGGAGCCTCGACTCTGGAACCCCTGCTCTGCTCCGAGACGCCGGACCGTCGCGGCAACACCTTGGTCCTGCCGCCCGACTCGTATTTCGTCTACCGCGCGTCCGAGGTGCGGGCCATGACCGCGCCGACGGCCGCGCCCCTGTTGAAGCCGTTTCCGCCCGGCGTCCAGCGCGAGGAAGTCGTCGTGCGCTTCGCGTCGCCGTCTCCGAGCGCGGCCGCGGAGCTGTCGGTGCTGTGCGACGGCAACTACGACCGCCGCATCCGGGTTCCCGACCTCGCGTCGGGGGAGTTCCGCATCGGCGCGCGCGAATTGGGCAACGGCCCGCACCGGCTGGGCCTGCTCGCCAGATCGAAGGCGGGAGCGCTGTCCTTGTGCGGCGAGTGGCCGGTGATGGTGCGCAATCCCTACCGCGTCATCGCCGACGCCGCGGTGCCCGAGGAGAACAAGGGCGGCCCCGGCGGCGTCATCCGCCCGCCGGCCGAGGCGAGCTACGCCGGACAGATGTCGATGCGCCGCGTGCGGGCCTTGACCAGCGGCCGCGACCTGAAGCTCGAGGTCACGATGGCTCACGTGACGAATGAATGGAACCCACCGCACGGCTACGACCACGTCTATTTCCACGTGTTCTTCGAATTCCCCGGATGCAAAGGCAAGAACGTCCTGCCGAAGCTGAACTACGCCCGCCCCGATTTCGGCTACGCCGCGGGCTTCCTGCTCTACGGATGGGGCTCGCGCTCGTTCGCGGCCAAGGACACCAGCGCCGACGAGTACGGCGCTCCGCTGATCGGCGAGGTGGAGCAAACCGCCGACGTCCGCCGCAAGACCGTGACCTTCACCTTCTCCGATCGCATCTTCGACGGCTTGCGCACCCTGTCCGGAACGCGCGCGCTGATCACCACCTGGGACGGCTACCTGGGCGACCTGCGCGACCTCATCGCCGAGAAAGCCGACTGGAGCTTCTTCGCGCCCGACGCCCGAATCTCCGAGCTCCCTAAAATTTACGACCACGCGTTGATCACGCTTTAATACCCCCGAGAGGAACCCATGGACATCGGCCAAGACGACCTCGTCATCCTCGCCCTCGACCGCGGCGGCGACAAGCCCCAGCGGGCGTACTACGCCGTCACCGGCGCCGAACTGGCCGCCGGGACCGCCCCGCGCCCGCTGAGCGGCGAGCCGTCGTGCGCGGGCCGCGTGCGCGTGGCGCTCGCTCCCACGCGCACCTACGCCGAGGGCATGGGCGGCGGCTCCTCCGAACGCTCCCCCGAGGACCGCGCGCTGATCCGCCGGCTCTCGAGCCGCTTCCCGGGACGCGTCGACTGCGCCCTGCTCGACCAGTCGGCGTCCGGCCGAGGCGCGGACGCCGGCCGCCGGGGCATGGTCGAGTTCAAGCCGGACATGCTCAAGCAGGCGCCCCGCCTCCTGCGCGAATGCTGGACGACGCCCAACCGCCAGGACTACATGTACCTGGCGACGAAGACGTTCGGCCTGAACCTGGTCGTGCGCCTCTTCTTCACGGTCGCCGCCGTGCGCCGCGGGGACCTGCCGCTGTTGCGCGCGGTCGCTTCGACGACCTGGTACCAGCTGCAGGACACGGTGTTCACCGTCTTCGGCCAGACCTACATGAAGTTCCTGGGCCGCATGACCGGCATGCTGCGCATCGGCCCCGCGTACATCGGCGACTTCTCGTTCGTCTATTGGCAGCTGTGCTTCTTCGAGTTTCTCAACCGCCTGGTGCTGGGCCCCCTCGGCGAAAACCCGCTGGTCTACACCTGGCACGGCATCATGCTCATCTTCGTGAACATCATCCAGGGCATGATCTCGGGCGGACCTTTGATTCCCGCGATCAACAAAATGCGCCGCGCGGGCGTCATAAGCCATTCGACGATGATGCACTTCTACCAGCTGACCAGCCTGACGATGCAGTTCGGCCTGTTCGCCAGCTTCGGCTATCAGCGCTTCTACTTCCTGCTGACCACCGGCACGCTCGTCCTCTCGTGGGGCGGCTACGCGCTGTTCTCCCTGTTCTATCAAGACGCCCCGGCCTCCCCGCTCGAGTCCGCCCTGGCCGCGCGCCTGGACGCGGCGGTCGCCCAAATCGACTGAAATTGGTACCTTGCCGGGCATGAAAGACCGCGTCACCCCCGAGTTCATCCGCGCCGTCCCGAAGTCCGACCTGCACCTGCACCTCGACGGCTCGCTGAGGCTCAAGACGCTGATCGAACTCGCGCGGGAAGCGAAGGTCAAGCTGCCCTCTTTTTCCGAGGCCGGCCTGCGCAAGCTGGTGTTCAAGGACTCGTACCGGGACCTTCCGGAGTACCTGCACGGCTTCATGTACACCTGCGCGGTGCTCCAAGACCTGGAGAACCTGTCGCGCGCGGCGCAGGAACTGGTGGAGGACAACGCGGCCGAGGGCGTGCGCTACATCGAGGTGCGCTTCGCGCCGCAGCTGCACGTGACCGCGACGACCGGCGTGCGCGACGTGGTGCGCGCGGTCGCGGCCGGCCTGGCGGCGGGCGCCAAAGCGCATAATAATTCCAAGACGGTGAAGTCCGGCGAGGACGTGCCGTTCCGTTACGGCATGATCCTGTGCGCGATGCGCCGCTTCAAAAAGGGGATGTCGCCCTACTTCGCCGACATGCTGAGGCTCATGGAGCATGCGCCGAAGGACGAGGTCTTCGCGGCGGCGTCGCTGGAGCTGGCGCGCGCGGGCGTGGAGCTGTCCGTCGAGGGCCTGCCCGTCGTGGGCTTCGACCTGGCGGGCGAGGAGGCGGGATTTCCGCCGGCCGACCACTGGGCGGCCTACCAGTACGCGCACAACCACTTCATCCGCAAGACCGTACACGCCGGGGAGGCGTACGGCCCCGAGTCGATCTGGCAGGCGATCACGCAGTGCCACGCCAACCGCATCGGCCACGGAACCTTCCTGTTCGCGCAGGACATGATCCAGGACCCGAAGATCGAGGACCGCAAGCGCTACGTCGAGGACCTGACGAACTATATGGCCAGCCAGCGCATCGGCGTCGAAGTCTGCGTGACCAGTAACCTGCAGACCATCCCGTCGTTGAAATCGATCTCGGCCCACCCGATCCGCAGGATGATCGACTCCGGCCTGGCGGTATCCATCTGCACCGACAACCGGCTGATCTCGAACACGACCGTCAGCCGCGAACTCGAGCTGGTCGTGGAAGGCGCGAAGGTCAGCCGCGCGGAACTGCGCCGGCTCATCGTGGCCGGCTTCAAGGGCGCGTTCTTCCACGGCTCGTTCGCCGACAAGCGCGCGTTCGTCGAAGCCGTCGAACGCCGCTACGAAATGTTAGAATCGCGGGCGTGAAGCGCCTTTTTCTCGTCTTGGCGTTGCTGGCGCCGGCGGCGTGCCGCAAGGACGCCGTCGAGACGCGGCGGGTCCCCAAGGAAGGCTCCGCGGCCGCGCCCATGTCGGCGGCGGGCGGCGCCCCCGGGGGCGTGCATTGGAAGCTTCCTCCCGGCTGGAAGGAACTGGCCGGCAACGGAATGCGCGCGGCGACCTTCCGGCTTCCGCAGGCGGCGGGCAAGGCCGAGGTTTCCGTCGTCGTCCTGCCCGGCGACGTGGGCGGCGAACTGGCCAACGTGAACCGCTGGCGCGGCCAGCTCGCCCTGCCGCCGGTCACCGAGGACGGTCTCGCGGACGGGCGCGCGACCGTCGACTCCGCGCTGGGCCCGATCTTCGTTTACGATTTCACCGGCGGCGGGGAAAAGAAGACTCGGCTGTGCGCCGGGATGGCCCGGGTCTCCGGCACGACCTGGTTCTTCAAACTGATGGGCGACGATAAAGCCGTCGCGGCCGCCAAGCCCGCTTTCCTTAAATTACTGGTAGGGCTCACGAACTGATGCGCCGCGACGATGCCTTAGGCCGCGCCGCCGCCGCCCTCGGCTCGATGAGGCTGACGGCGGTCTGTCTGTCCCTGCTCATGCTCCTGGTCACGATGTGCACGCTCCTCCAGGTGCCGCTCGGCACGCACCTGGCCGTCGAGCGCACCATCCGCACCTTCCTGATCTGGTGGACGCCCGCGGGCGCGACGATAAAGCTGCCGGTGTTCCCCGGCGGCGGTCTGGTCGGCTCGCTCCTGCTGACGAATCTGCTGTTCGCGCAGTTCCTGAAGCTGGAGCGCAGCCGCCGCAAGGCGGGGCTATGGATCGCGCACCTGGGCCTGGCCCTGCTCTTCGTCGGCGAATTCGCGACCGCGCTGTTCCAAGTCGAGAGCCAGATGCCCATCGAGGTGGGCCAGACGCGCGACTACTCCGAGGACGCGCGCCTCATGGAGCTGTCCGTCGCGGACGTCGGCGACCCCGCTCAGGACACGGTCACCACGATCCCCGAGTCGCTCCTGAAGCCGGGCGCCGAGATCTCCGACGCGGCCCTGCCGTTCACGCTCAAGATCAAGCGCTGGTACGCAAACTCCGAGTTGGGCATGCGCAAGCCCGGCGATCCTCCGTCCGAGGCGACCGCCGGAGTCGGAGCCGACATGGCGGTGCGCGAGAGGCCCGTCCTCGCCGTCGACGACGCGCAGAACGCCGCGGCCCTGCTGGTCGAGGCGCGCGCGGGAGCCGAAAGCCTGGGAACCTTCTGGGCGTCCAACGCGCTCGGCGCGCCGCAAGGCTTCGCCCGCGAGGGCCGCGACTGGAGGCTCACCCTGCGGCCGCGCCGGTACTATCTGCCGTTCTCCATGACGCTCAAGGAGTTCAAGCACGACGTCTACCCCGGAACCGATATTCCCAAGAACTTTTCCAGCCTGGTGCGCCTGCGCGACGCGGGCGCCGGAGAGGACCGGGACGCGCTCATCTACATGAACCACCCCCTGCGCTACGGCGGCAAGGCCTTCTACCAGGCCAGCTTCGGCAAGGACGACCGCCTCTCGGTGTTCCAGGTCGTGCGCAACCCCGGCTGGCTGATCCCGTACCTCTCCTGCGCGCTGGTCGCGTTGGGCATGCTGATGCACTTCGGCCTCAAGCTGTCCGCGTCCCTGAGGAGCGCCAAATGAGGAAGGCCTCGCGGTACTACCGGGGGGCGCTCGCGGCCGGGCTCCTGCTCGCCGTCCGGCCCCTGCTGACGCCCGCGCCGCGGACGGCCATGCCCGTCGCGGGCTTCGCGCGCCTGCCCGTGCTGGAAGGCGGGCGCGTGAAGCCGATGGACTCCTTCGCGCGCAACTCCCTCCTGCTTATCCGCGGCACTCAGTCCCTGACGGTCGACGGCAGGACCGTCTCGGCCGCCGAGTGGCTGCTGACCGCCATGACCAAGCCCGAGGCGGCGGACACGCAGAAAGTGTTCGTCATCGACGACCCGGACGTGCTGGGACTGCTCGGCCTGGAGCAGGGGAGCGAACGCCGCTTCGCGTACTACCAGATCGAGCCGAAGCGCGACGAAGTCGGCCAGCAAGCCCAGCGCGCCGAGCGCCTCGAGGCTCAGAAGCGTTCGCGCTTCCAATCCGCCGTCGTCAACCTGTCGCACCGCCTGGACCTCTACGAGCAGATCAAGAACACGCTGATGATCTCCGGTTCCGGCGATCCCGTCGAGGATTTGAGCGCTTTCAACGAGGCTCTGCCCTCCGCCCTGCGCGCGGCGCATGAGCCGGCCAAGGCGTCGGCGCGCGACCGGGAAGCGCTCAAGGCCTTGGCCCGGTTTCTGGAACGCTACCAGTTCCTGGCCCGCGCCTGCGCGTTCCGGCCCCTGCCGCCGCGCGGCGGCGAGGGCGAAGACGCCTGGGCCTCGATCGGCGAGGCGGTCCTGAAGCCCGGCGGCGGCCGGGAGCCGCACCCCGGCCTGGCGTCCTACGCCCTGATGGCGCGCGGCTGGCGCAACGGCGACGCCTCCGCGTTCAACTCCGCCGTGCGGGAGTTCACGGCTTGGCTGGAAGCCGAGCGCCCCGGCGACGCGAGGCGCGCGCGGCAGGAAGTCCTGTTCAACACCGCCCAGCCGTTCGCGGCCGGCATGGCTTTGTACGTGCTGGCCCTGCTGGCCGTGTTCGCGTGGTGGGCGACCCGCCGCGCCGAAGCGCAGGCCGCGGCCGGCGGCCTGCTCGCGGCCGCCGTGCTGGTCCACACCGTCGGGCTGTTCGCGCGCGTCGCGCTCCAAGGCCGCCCGCCGGTCACCAATCTCTACTCGTCGGCCGTGTTCGTCGGCTGGGTCGCGGCCCTCCTGGGCTTGTTTGCCGAGCGCGTGCACCGCAAGGGCTTCGCCCACGCGGGCGGCGCGCTCCTGGGCTTCTGCACCTTGCTCATCGCCCAGCATCTGGGCGCGTCCGGCGACACCATGGAGATGATGCGCGCCGTGCTGGACTCCAACTTCTGGCTGGGCACGCACGTGGTCACCGTGACCATAGGCTACGCGTCCACTTTTCTGGCCGGCGCCCTGGGCGTCGCCTGGGTCCTGCGCCGGCAGTTCGTGCGGGACCAGGACCCGGAAACGACGCGCGCGCTCGTCGGCTTGACGTACGGCGTCGTCGCGTTCAGCCTGCTCTTCAGCTTCGTGGGCACCATGCTGGGCGGCATCTGGGCCGACCAGTCGTGGGGCCGCTTCTGGGGCTGGGACCCCAAGGAAAACGGAGCCTTGCTTATCGTCCTGTGGAACGCGCTCATCCTGCACGCGCGCTTCGCCGGATACGCGCGCGAGCGCGGCGTGATGGTGATGGCCGTGTTCGGCAATATCGTGACCGCGTTGTCCTGGTTCGGCGTCAACATGCTGGGCATCGGCCTGCACTCGTACGGCTTCATGGATCAAGCGTTTTACTGGCTGACCGGCTTCTGCGCCAGCCAGTTCGCCGTCATGTGGCTGGGCTGGATGCCGGCGCGCTTCTGGCTCGAAAAATCGGAATAGCTCCGACCGCTGGGCGGGTCTTTGGACCTAGAGCGACCTAGGCGTTTCGCCTCATGTCTTCTAGGCCCGATCTCGCTACACTGAACTCATGGAAGCTCGAACCATCTTCGCGGGGCTGATTCTCCTGCTCGCCGTCGGGGCGCGCGCCAAAGACGTTTCGAACTCCGCTTTAGCCCGGGCGACGAGCCTGGCTGCCGGCCAAGCCCAGGCGACCGTCTACGACGGCGCCTCCGCCTCGGGCCCCGTTCGAGCGGGAGTATACCGCGCGTTCGTCGCCGGAAGCCTGGCCGCCTACTCCGTATCCCCGCGCACCGAAAGCATTTTAACGGTCCATAACGTGCCGCCTCCGTCCTGGATTGCCGACCGGGCGTCGCCGTCCCCGCGCGTCCCGACGGGCGGCGGCGCCGGAGGGTTCGCCGGCGGGATGCTCGGGGCGCTGGTCGGCGCGGCGGCGGGTTGCGCGATCGGCGTCGGCTCTTCCAAGCTCCTGAGTTGACGTCTCGCGCCGATATCACGCGGGAAGGCCGGCCCCCCCGGGGCTGGCCTTCTCAGCTTAATCCCGAAGACCCCGCGAACGATTCCGCCTCCTCGGTCGTACTAATGACGCCTCATGCCGCCCGTTTCGTTCGGTCTTGACAAGACCCGGCGGGTGCGTTATAACCAATCAGGGCCGGTTGAAGCCCGAGATATTCTCAAAAGAACGACTAAAATGACGACTCTCGCCGCGATCACGTTGTTGGCCGCCCTTGTCTCGGGGGCATCCGCCATGCCTACCGCCGCGCCCTTGCCGCCGACCCCCGACCGCCCCGTCACGCCGGTGATTTTGGATCCCGGCCACGGCGGCGACGATCTGGGAGCCATCGTGAAAGGCGCCCAAGAAAAGGACATCGCCTTGACCGTCGCGCTTAAACTGCGCGACCGCATCAAGACCGCCATGCCGGTCCGCCTCACGCGGGACTCCGACGTGTACGTGACGCTGGACGACCGCATGGTGAACTCCGTGGACTGGAACGGCGCGGTGTTCGTCTCCATCCATCTCAACCAGGTGCGCAACAAGAAACTCGCGGGCGCGACGGTGTACAGCTATGGGCCGGAGAAACGCCGCTTCAAGCGCCGCAAGCCCCGCCACCCGAAGGTCCCTCCCATGCCGGCGCCGCCGTCGGTGGACGCGCGGGAAAGCGACTTCCTGGCGTCTTCCATGGTGAAGGCTCTGCGCGGCGACGGCTTCCGTGCCGAGCACGCGAAGTCCGATTACTACGTCCTCAAGAATCCGGCCCAGCCCAGCGTCCTCGTCGAGATCGGCTACCTCAGCAATCCCGCGGAGGCCGCGCGCCTTGCGGATCCCGCCTACCAGGACAAGCTGGTTTCCACTTTGGCCTCAGCCATCGAGACCTTCGCCTCCGAGCGGACCGCCCGCGCGGAAACGATGGCCGCCGCGCCCGCTCCCGCCGCCCCCCGCCTCTAAGGTCAGGGGGCGTTTCCGGGCTATAATACGGGGATGAAGCCCGTTCTCCTGCTCGTCCTGCTGGCCGCCGCCCTGCCCGCCCGCGCCGTCGACAAACCCCTGCGCCTGTCCGGCGGCGCGAAGGCCGAGGAAGCCCTGCGCAGGTTCGTCGTCGCCGACAAGCGCTTGAAGGCGAGTCTGGACGCCGCGGCCGCCCGCGAGGATGCCTTCTTGGCCGAGAGCCGCGACGTCGGCCTGAGAGACGCCGTCTCCGGAAACGACCGCGGGAGCCTCTTCGAGCGACTCCCGGGGGTAAAGACCCCGGAAGGCTCCGCCTGCGCGACCCTCGCCGCGTGCGCCACGCCGGAACTCTCCGCCGACGCGTCCGCCCCCGAGTTGATCCCCGACGCCATACGCCGCCTTGTGCGCCCGTGGATGCTTCTCCAGCAGGCGCGCGGCTCCGAGTTGGTCCTGGCGTCCGTCTCCGGCCGGGGCGACGCCCTGCTCACCATGACGCTCAAGGGCCTCGACGCCGCGCCGCTGACGCTGAACGTCGCCCCGCGCCCGCTCGGCGGCTTCGAGCTGTGGTTCGATCGGTCCCTGGTCCTCGCCTCGCTCTACGACCGCGAGCGCGTCGCCGCGCTGAAGACCTCCGCTCGGAGGCCTTGAACTGCGGTTCAGCCCTGGTCCTCGCCTCGCTCTACAACCGAGGAGGAACATTGAGTCGGGAGATCGCTCTTTCGAGAGGATCCGGTTCCTGGCGAAACTCATATTCCTGGCGCAAAGTTCCCAAGGCCGCGACGGCCCGTACGCGGCGCTCCGGCCTGACTGCGGATCCCAGCCGCACGACAGCGGCTAGAGCCGCCTCGCGCTGAGCGCGGCCGGAGGTCCTCGCGACAGCCACGAGGGCCTCCACCGCCGCGTCGAACACGCCTCCGAAGTCGGTGGTCTCGGCAAGGTTTTCGATGAGGCCGGCCACATGATTGAAGTGGTGGAGGTCGGGGGAGGAGACGGCGTCCGCGGCCAGCCCTCGCATGGCGGCAGCCTGCACGGCCTCGCGCGGATACGTGGCGGCAAGCCAGCGGATTGTTTCCGCAGTTTGCATACGGGCCGAACAATTCAAAGCGCACAAACGACTGGATAGAGAGACGACCCTGGAAACCTCCAAGTCAACGGGGGGAGCAACAGTCGCGGCGCCGAGGCCTTGGGCTAGAAGGGGGGCCGCAACCATCGGAACCAACGGCGGAATCGCAACGACGACCGATCTCGCCGGGGCAACGGACGCCGCCTGGACGGCGACGGCCGCCATCATCAAGATATTTCGCATAGCCGTATGCTATCGCAATCGCCCATGCGGCGCATGAAGCGAAAGTCCCACCTCGCCTGGGTCTTAGGGCATCCTGGACAAGGCTTCACGCGCCGCCGAGACGGCGGACTTCCTCTTCCTTGGCCTGGAGGGCGGCCTGGACGCGCTCCATGTCCTCGCCGACCTTGGTCACGCGGTCGAAATCCTCGTAGAGCTTGGGGTCGGACATGTCGTGCGCCAGCTTCTCCATTTCGGCGTGCAGGCGCTCCAGTTCGGCCTTTGATTTTTCCAGGGCCTTCGCCTTGCGGCGGGCTTCCTTGCCGGCCTCGTACAGGTTGTCGGCCTCGGAGTTCGTCGGCGCCGGCGCGGCGGCGGCCGCCGGACCCGCCTCCGCGGCGAGTTGGGCCTGACGGTGCCGGAAGTACTCGAAGTTGCCGGGATAGACCGTGATCTTGCCCTGGACGACGTGCACGACGTGGTCGGCGACGGCGTTGAGGAAGTACACGTCGTGCGAGATGGTGCAGATGGTTCCTTCGAAGGTCCTCAGAGCCTCGACGAGAGCCTCGACGCTGGTCAGGTCCAGGTGGGTGGTGGGCTCGTCGAGCAGGAGCACGTTCGGAGGGTCCAGCAGGAGCTTGGCCAGCTGAAGGCGCGACTTCTCTCCGCCGGAAAGGACCTTGACCTGCTTGTGCACGGCGTCGCCGGGGAACAGAAAGGTGCCCAGCACGGTCCGGGTGAACAAGTCGCCGTTGAGGCGGCCCACGCTCATCGCTTCCTGCAGGACGGTGCGCTCGGGCTCCAACTGGCCTTCGCGGTGCTGGGAGAAGTAGCCGACCTTCACATTGTGGCCCAGGACGCGCTCGCCGCCGTCGAGGGGGATGATGCCGCCCAGCACCTTGAGCAAGGTGGACTTGCCGGCGCCGTTGGGGCCGACGAACGCCATCTTCCAGCCGCGCTCCAACTCGAAGTTCAGCCCCTCGTACACCTTGGTCTGGCCGTAGGACTTGCACGCGTCCTTGAGCTTCAGCACCGTGGTGCCGGTGCGCGACGGCTGGGGAAACTTGATGGCGACGGCCTTGAGCGACGGCGGAAGCTCGATCTCCTCGATCTTCTCAAGCTTCTTGATCACGCTCTGCACGCGCGACGCGGTGGAGACGCGCGCGCGGTTGCGCATGATGAACTCCTTCATGTCGGAGATCTCATCCTGCTGCTGCTTGTAGGCCGACATCAGGCGCTCGTGCGCCGCCTCCCGCTCCGCCAGGAAGCCGTCGTAGTTCGTGTTGTATTTCTTGAGGCGCTTTTCCTCGACGGCGACGATGGCCGAGCACACCTCGTCGATGAAATTGCGGTCGTGGGAGATCATCAGGAT
>CAIQSZ010000333.1 GCA_903874575.1 uncultured Elusimicrobia bacterium | reverse complement strand
GCTTTCTCGTTCGACGGCGTGGCGGACGGCGTCTACGCGCTGGCGGTCGCCGATCAGTCGGTTCCGCGCGCGTGGGGCGGCGCGAACCTGGCGGTGAAGGTCGCGGGCGCCGACGTGTCGGGGCTGGCTCCGTCGGTCGCGGCGGCGGGGACGATCCGGGCGCGTCTGGCGGCCGTCCGCCTTCTGCCGGACGGGACCCAGCAGGCGGTCCTGATCACCCGCGACAACGCCGGTCTCCTGCCCCCGGGTTTCGCCGCGGTCGCGTCCGCCAATCCTTCCATCCCCGGCGGGGTCTATCCCCTGCGTCCGGCGCCGGACGGCGGCTACACGGACGCGCAGGGCCGTCTCGTCTTCGACGGGCTGGCGCCCGGCGTCTACGACGTCTCCTTCGCGGGGCCGGCCGATCCCGCCGCGCTGGGCGCGGGCGCGCTGGCGCTGGCCCCGGCGCGCGTATCGGCGGTGTCCGTCGCGGCCGGCCAGGCGGTGGACCTGGGCGTGGTGCCGCTTTTCGCGGGAGCGTTCGTCTCGGGCGTCGTCACGGACGCGGCGACGGGCCTGCCGGTCTCCGGCCTGAGGCTGACGGCGCGTCCCAGCTCCGCCGTGGGCGCGGCTCCGGGCGTCGAGTCCGCCGCGACCGACGACGCGGGCCACTATCTCCTGCGCGGTCTGGACCCGTCTTTGGGGCGCTACGACGTGACCGCCGCGCCGCGCGGGCTCCTGGCGTCGGGCGCGGCCTTGCCGCCTTACGCCGCGCGGCGCGTCCTGGGCGTCGACGTTTCGAGCGGCGCGGTCCTGGACTTCTCCTTGTCGCCCGCGGCCGCGACGGTGACCGGGCGCGTCGTCGCCGCCGACGGCGCGTCCTTGAGCTCCTCGCGCGGACCCGGAGATCCCGAGGCTCCCGGCGCGGTCGTGACCCTCCAGAACGGCGCCCTGCTTCCGTCGGAAGATCCGCTGGCGGACCTGGCCCTGCGCACGAATCCCGACGGCACCTTCGTCATCCCGTCGGTCGCGACGGGGACCTACCGGCTGACGGCGGCGGCGGTGGGGCGGGGCTCCGCCGTCCGCTCGGTCGTGGTGGCGACCGCGACGGCGGACCTAGGCGCGGTGACGCTCGGCGCCGGGGCGGCGCTCTCCGGCGCGGTTCGTTTCCCCGACGGCACGCAGCCGACCGCGGACGAGGTCGCCTCGATCATCGCGGCCTCGCCCGATTCCAGCGAGTTCCTCTACGCCGCGCTCGCGACGGATCCGACGGGCCGCTGGGTCACCGGCTACGGCGTGTCCGGCCTGACGCCGGGCCGCGCCTACCGGCTCGTGGTGTCGGGCCCGGGGGGGACGGCGTACGTCCCCCCGGAGGCCGCCGCGGTCGTCGTCGCCAGTTCCGCGCAGGCGCGCGGCCTGGACCTGACCTTGAGGCCCGCCGCCGGGCCCGTGTCCTTCCGGGCCGAGCGCCGCGCGGGCCGCTGGAGCGTCGTCGCCTCCTTCGCGCGCCCGCTGCGCGCGCGCTTCTCGTCGGATTCCGACGCGACGACCTTGCTCACCACGGCCGCCGCGACCGGGGTCCTGTCCGGCCGGGAGATCTCCGCCGACCGGCTGTCGCTGCGCGCGGCGTACGACCCGGGCCCGGGCGAGGCCTCGGCGGTCCTGTCGGCGAGGGCCGCGTTGTCCGCGACGGACTGGAACGCGACGGGGCCGTTCTCGCGCGAACTGATCGCGGGCGCGACGGCGACGCTGGCGCTGGCGGGCGACGGCCTCACGCGCGTGCCGCTGATGAACGCTCTCGGCGGCACGC
>CAIQSZ010000332.1 GCA_903874575.1 uncultured Elusimicrobia bacterium | reverse complement strand
CGCCGCGCCGCCGCTTTCACCCGAAGAAGAGGCGGAGCGAGCGTTGGCGGAGCTTGCGGCGGCGGGACTGTGGGAACGAGGCGAACATCCCGCCTTCTACCTCAGGCTCACCGACATCCTGCGCGTCTACCTGGAGGCGCGCTGGGGCGAACCCGCGACCGCGATGACGAGCGCCGAGGTCGCCCGCCTGATCAAAGATCGCCATGACGACTTCAGGCCGGCCGCGCTCGCGCGCGAACTGCTCCAGCGCGCCGACCTCGTGAAGTTCGCCCGCCTGAAGCCCGGACCCGACGACGGACGCGGCGACGCGATGCTGGTGCGCGACCTGGTGGCCGCGACGACTCCGCGCCGCGTCGCGCCGGAGGCCGCGCGATGAGGCTCGCCCACCCGTGGGCGCTGGCGCTGGCGCCCCTGGCCTGGACCGTCGCCGCGGCGGTCCTCTGGCGCGGCCGGGCCGCCGCCCTCGCGTACCCGGGAGGGGAAAGAACCCGCGCCCTGCCCCCCTCGCGCCGCGCGCGCCTGGCGCGCGCGCTGCCCGTCGTTCTGCCGGCGGCGGCGCTGACCTTCGTCTCGCTCGCGCTGGCCCGGCCCCAAGCGGTCGGAGCGCTGTCGGAAGACGACGGTCGCGGCGTGGACATCGTGCTGGCCATCGACTCCTCCGGTTCCATGCGCGCCACCGACCTCAACCCCACGCGCCTGGACGCCGCCAAGGAGATCGCGAAAGCCTTCGTCAAGGGCCGCGTCAGCGACCGCATCGGCTTGGTGACCTTCGGCGGCGCCCCTCTGCTCGCGTGCCCGCCGACGACCGACTACGACGCGCTCCTCGGGCGTCTCGACGACCTCGCTCCCGACATGACCAAGGTGGACGGCACCGCGATCGGCGACGGCCTGGTCGCCGCCGCGCGGCGTCTCAAGGATCTCGCCGCCAAAAGCAAGGTCGTGATCCTGCTCACGGACGGGCGCAGCAATACCGGCGCCGTCGACCCGGTCACCGCGGCCAGGACGCTCGCTTCCCTCGGCGTGAAAGTCTACGCGATCGGCTCCGCGGGCCGGGGCCCCGCGAAGATGACCGTGGACACTCCTAATCTGGGTCCCGTCGTCGTCCAGATCGACGACGACCTCGACGACGAGCTTCTCGCCCAGATCGCGGACATCACCGGCGGCAAGTCCTATCGCGCGCAGAACCGCGGCGAGCTCGAGAAGGTCTTCGCCGAGATCGACCGCCTCGAGAAGAGCGCCGTCCGCCGCCCGCCCGTCGTGACGCTCGCCGACCGCCACGCGCCGCCGCTCGCTCTCGCGGGGCTGATCCTGCTGACCGAATCCGCGCTGGCCGCGACGGCCCTGCTGAGGTGGCCCTGATGTTCGGCGCCCCGCTTTGGCTGGCCGCCGCGCTCCCCGGACTGGCCGCCGCCTGGAGCTTGTTTGCCTGGGGCGCGGCGCGGCGCCGGAGAGTCGCGCTCTCCCTGGGACGGGAGGCGACGCTCGCGCGCGTGGCCGAAGACGCCGGACCGCGCCGCCGCTGGTCCTCGGCCCTGAGGCTCTCCGCGCTGGCCTTGATGTTTCTCGCGCTCGCGGGACCGCGTTGGGGCGTCGACCTGGTCGAAACGCGCGGGTCGGCGCGGCAGGTCGTGGTCGCCGTCGACGTCTCCTTGTCGATGCGCGCGACCGACGTCAAGCCGAGCCGTCTCGAACGGGCTAAAGCCTCCCTGTCGCTCCTGCTCGACCAACTCAAGGGCGACCGCGTCGGCGTCGTCGCGTTCGCCGGCGACGCGCAGATGATCTGCCCCCTCACCGCCGACGTGGAAGCCGCGAAGGAACTGCTCGGCGCGCTCGAAGTCGGCGCCGTCCCGGTCCCCGGCACCTCCCTCAGCGCGGCCATCCGGGTTTCGTCGGCGCTGATCGGCCGTTATCCCGGCGCGAAGACCGTCGTCCTGCTCACCGACGGAGAGGACCACGGAGGCGACGCCGTCGCGGCGGCCCGCGAGGCCGCGTCCTCCGGCGTGCGGCTGTACGCCGTCGGCATCGGCACGCCCGAGGGCGAGCCCATCCCGCTCGAAGGGGGAGGCTACAAGAAGGACAAGAACGGGGCGACCGTGGTCAGCCGGCTCGGCGAGAAGGCTCTCGGCGAAGCCGCGGCCGCGTCCGGAGGGGCGTATTACCGCTCCAGCCCCGGCGAGGACGAAATGTCCGACATCGTCGCGAAGATCAAGGCCGGCGACCCCGCGCGCGGGCTGGCGGGCACGACGACGCGCTGGCGCAACCGCTACGCGTGGCCGCTGGCCCTCGCATTCGCGCTCATCCTGTTCGAGATGTCCCTGCCCCTGCTGCCCTTGCCCCGGTCCTCCGCGACGTCCGCCTCCGCCGTCCTGCTTCTGCTCGCCGCCGCCGCCCCCGCGCGCGCGGCCTTGGCCGAAGGCGTCCTGCGCGACGCCAACAGGAAGTACGGCGACCGGAGGTACGAGGACGCCCTCGAGCTTTACGGCCGGGCCTCGGGCCGTCGGCCGGCCGACCCTCGCCCCGTGTTCAACGCCGGCGACGCCCTGTACCGCCTCGACCGGGACTCCGACGCGGCCGGCGCGTTCGATTCGGTCGCCGGACGCCGCGACGCGCCGCAGCGCCTGCGCTCCGCGGCGCTGTACAACCTGGGCAACGCGCGCTACCGCGGCGGCGACTACGCGGCGGCCGCCGACGCCTACCGCCGCGCCCTGGCGCTCGATCCCGAGGACGCCGACGCCCGCCGCAACCTCGTCGTCGCGATGAACCGGAGCAAGGTCCCGCCTCCGCCCCAAAAAAAGAATAAGAAGAACGAGCCCAGGCAGCCGCCGCCGAAAGACGGGCAGGACAAAAACCAGGACGGAGGGGGCGGCGACCGGCCGAAACAAAGGCCGCAGGACTCCATGACGCGCGACGACGCCGAACGCGTCATGCGCGCCGTCGCCGAGCGCGAAAAATCGACGCGACGCCAGGCCCCGCCCGCGGCGGCCTACGGGCGCCGGCCGCCGCCGAAGACCTCGGTGGAGGAGGACTGGTGAGGGCGGTCGCATTCGCCGCCGTGCTGCTCGCGGCCGCGGCGCCCTCTCGCGCCGCCGTCTCCATCACCGCCGCGCTGAGCCATTCCGAGGTCTCGCTGGACGAGCAACTCGTGCTGTCGGTCACCGTCTCCGGCGACCGGGCCTCGCTGCCTCAACCCAAGCTCCCGCCGCTGGACGGCTTCAGCGTCTACGACTCGGGCCGCAATCAGAGCCTGAGCTTCGTCAACGGCCGCATGACCTCCAGCGTGATCTACACCTTCGTGTTGGTTCCGCGCGCGGCCGGGAAGTTCCGCATCCCGCCGATCGCCGCCGACGGCGCGCCCGCCCCGACCGACGAGATGATCGTCGAGGTCTCTCCGGCCGGCGGCGCGCCGGCCGCCCCGCGGGGTACGGCCTCCGATTCTCGGTCCGGACGCGGCGGCCCGGCCCCGGCCGCCGCCCCCGCGCGGCGCCGCGCGCGGGAAGTCTTCGTCGTCGCGACCCTCGACAAGGCGCGGGCGTTCGTCAACGAGCAAGTCACCTTGAGCGTGCGCTTCTACAGCGCCGTCCAACTCGTCGGCGACCTGCGCTACGACGCCCCGTCCATGACCGGCTTTCTCACCGAGGATCTGCCGCCGGTGCGCAACGGCACGGCAAGCGTCGACGGCCGCGCGTACCAGTACTCCGAGATCAAGGTCGCCGTGTTCCCGGTCCAGCCCGGGAGACTGACCATCGGCCCCGCGACCGTCCGCTGCCAGATCGCGCGCATGGCCGCCCCCGGCGTGGACGATTTCTTCGACCGTTTCTTCTCTATGGGCACGCCGCAGCCCGTCGCCGTCGACTCCCCGCCGCTGACCTTGCAAGTCGATCCGCTGCCCGAAGGCAAGCCCGCGGACTTCAGCGGCGTCGTCGGAAGCCTGTCCGCGCGCGTCGCCGCCGACCGGACCGAGATCAAGGCCGGCGACGCGGTAACGCTGACGGTGACCGTCGCGGGGCGCGGCAATCTGAAGACCATTCCGGAGCCCCAGAAACCCGACCTCCCCGCCCTGCGATTTTTCACGACGGAAAGTTCCATGTCGCTGGACAAGGCCGAGGACCGCGTCGGCGGAGCCAAGATCTTCCGCACCGTCGTCGTGCCGCGCGTCTCGGGAGAAGTCCGCGTCCCGGGGTTCTCGTTCCCGTACTACGACGCGCAGCGCCGACGCTACGCGCGCGCCGAGACGGATGGGATCCTCCTGCGCGTCGCGCCCGGAGAGGGGAAAGGCGCCGCCGCCGCGCCCTCCGCGCCGACCGCGCCGGAATTGACGGTGATCGCCGACGATATCCGCTACCTGAAGATCTCGCCGACCCACGCCTTTCCCTCGGCGGCGTTGGCCGCCGTCGCGGACTTGGGCGCCCTGCATTTTCTGCCGTTCGCCGCGCTGGCCTTCGCGTCTATCCTCGCTTGGCGCCGCCGCCGGGCCGCGTCGGACCCGAGCGGCAACCGCTTTCGCGAGGCTCTTTCCCGCGCCGAGGCGCGGCTGGCCCAGGCGTCCGATTTAGCCGGGGGCGACGCCGCGCGCGCCGTCGCCCTGATCGATGACACGCTCGCGGACTTCGTCGCCGACAAGCTGGACGCGCCCGCCGCGGGACTGACGCTCAAGAGCGCGCTGGACGGATTGAAGGCCCTGCCGCAACCGCCCTCGGCCGAGACCATCGAGCGTCTGCGCGCCGTCTGGGAAGAAGCCGACTTGCGCCGCTTCGCTCCAGGCGCCGTCGGCGGCGACGCCCGAAGCTTCGCCGAGGCCGCGCGCGCCGTCCTGGCCGCGCTGGACGCGGAGGTGCGTCGATGACTCGAGTCCTCCTGCTGGCCGCGGCCCTGGCGTTGCCCGCAAGCGCGGCCGCGGCCCTCGCGGCGCAATCCTATCCCGACGCGCAAGCCCGCCGTCTCTACGACGAGGGCCGCTTCGAGGCGTGCGCCGCCGCCTATGAAAAGCTCGCCGCGGCCGCCCCGCGCGACGCGGCTCTGCAATACAACCTCGGCAACGCCCTGTTCAAGAGCGGCCGCCTGGGCCGGGCGACGGCCAGCTACGAGCGCGCCTTCACGCTGAACCCGCGCGACTCCGACGCGCGCGCCAACCTGGCCTTCGTTTTGCGCCGCGCGGGAGAAGATTTCGTGCCGCCCGGCATTCCGCCGGCGGTGTTCTGGGCGTTCACCGCGCTCTCGGAACGAGAGTTGGCGGGACTGCACTGGCTGTCCGCGTGGGCATGCCTGCTTCTGCTGTCGGCTTTCACGCTCGCCGGCGAACGGCGCCGTGGAACGCGCGCGCCCTGGACCGCCGCGGCGGCCGCGGCGTGGTGCGTCTTCGGCCTATGGTGGATGGGACTGCGCGCGGTCCTGCCTCCGGATCGAGGAGTCGTCGTCTCCTCGCGCGGAGAACTCCGCCACGGACCCGGACCGAACTTCGGCGTCGCTTTCACCGTGCCCGAGGGGCGGCGCGTGCGCGTGATGGGCGCGTCGGGCGCGTGGCTGGAGGTCGGCGTGCTGAAAGAAGGCGCGCGCGGCTGGATCGAGGCCGCGTCGGTCGAACGGCTTTAAGCCCTCAAGGATTCAACGGTTCGACGGGCGTGGACGGCACCGCCGGCGGCGGTGGCGGAGGCGGGGGCGGCGAGGCGACCGCCTTCTTGACGGCAGGCGGCGTCTTGACCGCGGCTTTCGCCTTCGCCTTGGCCGTCTTCGAGGCCTTCGGCTTGACGGCTTTCTTCCTCCGAGGGACGACCGTAACCGCCGCCCGGGCGGGCTTTTCGTCGGACTCGACCTTGATGCTGACGATCGGATGCTCGCTCGTCTCGACCGAATCGCCGCCGCTCCCGGGAGAATCGGCGTCGTCGGAAACCTTCGGAGCCTGCGCCTGCCCGGCCTCCGAGGAGGACGCTTCGTCGCCCTCGTGACCGCCGGAATCGTCGCTCGCCTGCGCGGGAGCGTCCTGAGACGCGGCGCGCGTGAGGAAACCTGCGGCCAGCAGCAAGGCGAGAGGCAGGACGAACGGTCGCGTCTTCATCTTCCAGAGCCTACCAAAACGCTGTTTCGAAATTATCTCCAAGGGATGAGAATTGCCGCAAAGAACCCGCTACGCTTGACGGGTCCGTCGCGATGCGTTACCCTATGGTCGTATGCGCGAACTGGTGGTCTACGGGGGAAAAACAGCCGCCCATCCGGCATTCGCATCCCGAGTGACCGCGGTCTTCACCAGGCACCTCGCGCGCAACGGCCTGCGCCTGACGGACCAGCGCCGCGCGATCCTCGACTTCTTCTTGAGTTCGGACCGGCACCTGAGCCAGGACGAGCTTTATCGGGGCCTGCGCGGCCGGGGGATCGGACGCGCGACGGTGTTTCGCACCCTGAAGACCCTGCAAGACAGCCGCCTCATAGCCCCCGTCGTCGGGCGCGACGGCGTGCCGCGCTTCGAGATCAATCTCGAGAGGCCCCACCACGACCATATGATCTGCCTCGATTGCGGCCGCATCCAGGAAGTCACCTGGCCCGAGCTCGAGGACATCCAAGAAGAGGCCTGCCGCAAGGCGGGCTTCACGCCGCGCTGGCACCGTCATGAGATCTTCGGTCTATGCCGCTCCTGCGAGAAGAATCGGCCGTGAACGCGCGAGCGTCGGCGTGGGCGTCGAGCCTCGCGGCCGGAGCGGCTCTCGCCTGCGCGGGCGGATTGATGAGCCGCTGGTGCGCGGACCCCGCGCTGGGCTGGACCCTCGCCCTCGCGGCCGCGGCGGCCGGCGTCGCGGCCGCGTCGCGGCTGTCCCCGCCCGACGACTCCGCGGCGCGCGTCTGGACCGCGGCGGCGGCAATCGCGGCGCTCCTTGTGCCCGCCGCCCTGCGCGTGGTGGGACTGGGCGCGGCCTCGGCCGAGTTCCTACAATCGCCCTACGGCCGGGCCGCAGGCGCGCTCGCGCTGGCGCAGACGGCGGCGCTGATCGCCGTAGCCGCTGCGGCATGGACGCAGGCCTCGCGGAGCGG
>CAIQSZ010000331.1 GCA_903874575.1 uncultured Elusimicrobia bacterium | reverse complement strand
GGGCGCTGTTCGCGGCCCTGCCCGCGGATGGGCAGTGGCTGGCGTACCTGGGCGAGGTCAGCGACGGAGCGGCTCCGTTGCTGGAAGCCGCCCCGCCGTCGCAGGCTCGCCTGTTACGCCGCTCGTCCTCTATTTTTCGCGCGCAACTGCGCGACGAGCTGCTTTCGCGCGGGCCGCTGAACGCCGCATGATCATCAATGCATACGGCGTCGTTTTGGCGCGGCGGATCTTCGGGGAATACGACCGGTTGGCGACGGTCTTCACCGAAGATTTGGGCAAAATGACGGTCCGCTTCGTCGGAGTCGCGCGTTCGACCGGCAAGCTCAAGGCGCTTTGCGAGCCGACCTCGTGGTGCGAGTACCGTCTGCACCTATCCCCCCGGGTCGACGCGGCGAAATGCGTGGGCGGGCGGATCATGGCCACTTTCCCTGGCGTGCGCGCGAATCTGGCGCGGATCACGGCGGCGCTGTACTGCTGCGAACTTCTGGACAAGCTGACCGCGGAGCGCAACCCCAGTCAGGAGAAATTCCGCCTCCTCGTGACCACGCTGTCGGCGTTGGAATCGTCCCCCAGCCGCTGGCTGACCTTGGCCTTCGGCCTGCGGCTGATGGAGCAGGCCGGCTTCGGACTGCGTGAGCGGGCGCCGCGCGCGGCCGCCGGCGTTTGGGACGCATTGCACGAGCGCGAGCCCCGCGAACTGGCCGACGTCCCCTTCGATCCGGCCGCCGCCGCCGAATCGCGCCGCGACCTGGAGGCTCATTTTGAAGTGCAGACCGGCCGCCCGTTGAAGGTCGCCGTATTCCGCGAGTCGCTGAGGAACGCGCCGCGTCCCGAAGGAGTCCCGTCATGAAGAGTTTCCAGGAGATCGTCCTCACCCTCCAAGACTTTTGGTCGCGCGAGGGCTGCGCGATCGTCCAGCCCTACGACCTCGAGAAGGGCGCGGGCACGTTCAATCCGGCCACATTTTTCGGCGCGCTGACCTCGACGCCGACGCGCGCGGCGTACGTGGAACCGTCGCGTCGCCCGGCCGACGGACGTTACGGCGACAATCCCAACCGTCTGGGCAAGTATTACCAATTCCAGGTCATCTTGAAGCCGGTTCCCGCGGGGATCACCGACTTGTACCGGAAATCCCTGCGGGCGCTCGGCTTAGACCTCAAGGAGCATGATCTGCGCTGGATCGAGGACGACTGGGAATCCCCGACGCTGGGTGCTGCGGGCGTGGGCTGGGAGGTCTGGCTCGATGGGATGGAGGTCACGCAGTTCACGTACTTCCAGCAGATGGGCTCCATGCCGCTGTCGCCGGTCTCCGTGGAGATCACCTACGGCTTGGAGCGCCTGGCGATGTACCTGCAAAAAAAGGACGACGTGTACGACCTGGACTACGGCGGCGGCCTGACCTACGGCGACCTGCACAAGAAGCAGGAGCGCGAGTTCTCCCGTTATAACTTCGAGACGGCCGATACCGCGCTGTTGTCGCGGCATTTCAACGATTGGGAAACGGAGGGCGTCCGTCTGGTCGGGCTGGGCGATCCCCTTCCCGCCTACGACTGCGTGGTCCGCGCCTCGCACCTGTTCAACACGCTGGAGGCGCGCGGCGCGATTTCGGTCACGGAGCGCGCGCATTACATCGGGCGCATCCGCTCTTTGGCGCGCAAGGTGATGGAACTGTATATCGAGACGCGGACGCCGAAGGCGTCCGCCGCGGAGGCCGCGTGACCATGACCGCAAAGACCGCCGATTTCCTCCTTGACGTGCACACAGAGCCGTTTCCCGCGCGGTTCGTCGCGCCCGCGCTGGAGCAATTGAAGGCGCGCTCCGCCGAGCGGCTGGCCGGCAGGATCGAACACGGCGAAATCGCCGCATACGGCACGCTGCGCCACCTGGTCCTGACGGTGAAGGCCGTGGCGGCGAAAGGTTCCGACAAGACCGAGCGCTTTAAGGGCCCGAAGGAGCAGGCCTGGAGAACCCCCGACGGCGCGTACACGCCCGCCGCCGAGGGTTTCGCGCGTAAGCATGGCCTGGCGGCCGGCGACCTTTGCGCCGAGGGCGGCATTCTCTACGCGGACGTGCGCACGAAGGGCTGCGGGGCGGCCGCTCTATTCGAGATGATGATTCCCGAACTGCTGAAATCCCTCCAGTTTCCGAAGTCCATGATCTGGGAAGCCTCCGGCTTCAAGTTCGGCCGTCCGATCCGGGCGATCACCGCGCTGTACGGCGAGAAAATCGTGCCGGTCGCGCTGGCGGGCCTGAAGTCGGGCCGCGCCGTCTACGGCCACCCGTCGCATTCGAAGGTCTCCATGCCGCTGAAGACGCCGGCCGATCATATCAAGATCCTGCGCGAGGAGATGGTCCTCGCCGATCCAGTCGAGCGGCGCGAGTACCTGCTTCGGCAGTTGGCGGCCGCCGCGCAGAGCGCGGGCGGACGGCCCGAATGGGACGAAGAACTCGTCGATGAGACCGTGTTCATGACGGAGCACCCCACTCCTGTCGTCGGCCGCCTGCGCCCCGAGCATATGCCCCTGCCCGCGGCCCTGCTCAAGATGGTGATGCAGAAACAGCTCAAGTTTTTTCCCGTCGTCGGCGCGGACGGCGCGCTCCAGCCCGCTTTCATCGGCGTGCGCGACGGTCTGTCGTCGGGCAATGCCCTGGTGCGCGAGGGCTACCAGCGCGTCCTGGAGGCCCGCTTCAACGACGCCGCGTTTTTCTTCGGACGCGACGCCTCGGCCACACTCGCATCGCGCCTATCGTCCTTGGAGCGCGTGACTTATCAGAAGGCCCTGGGCTCGGTGGCACAGAAGGCGTCGCGGGTGGCGGCGCTGGCCGGGCGGCTGGGGTCGGAGCTTTCCCGGATCGTCCCGGTCGATGAGGCGGTCGTCGCCGGCGCCGCAAAACTGGTCTATGCCGACCTGGTGACCGACGTGGTCAAGGAATTCCCCGAATTGCAAGGGCACATGGGCGGCGTATACGCGCGCCGCGACGGGCTGGGCGACGCTCTAGCCGCGTGCGTGGAGCAGTTCTACTTCCCCGTCGGCGCCGGCACGGCCCTGCCGTCGTCGACCGAGGCGTGCGTCGTATCCTTGGCGGGCAAGTTGGACAGCATCGCGGGCTGTTTCGCCGCGGGCATGATTCCGACCGGTTCCGCCGATCCGTACGCTCTGCGGCGTCAGGCGCTGGGCGTCGTGCGCATACTGCTGGAGAAGGGGCTTGCCGTCGACTTGGAGGCCGCGGTCTCCCAGGCCGTCGCGCTCCAGCCGATCTCGGCCGCCGAGCCCCTCAAGCTGGCGGCCCAATTGCTCGACTTCATCTGGGGCCGCGCCGCTTCGTTGTTCGAGGAGGAGGGCGTCAGGATCGACGAGGTGCGCTCCGTGCGTCTCGGAGGGCTCAAGGATCTTTCCGGGGCGCGCCGGCGCTTGGACGCGTTGCGCGCCGTGCGTCGTGATCCCGCCTTCGAGCCGCTTGCCGCGGCGTTCAAGCGCGCGTCGAACATCCTCAAGCAGTCGAAGGGCTTGGCGGACGCGGTCATCCCCGACCGGACGAAGCTTCGGCATTGGTCCGAGATCGCGTTGTACGACGCGCTCGTCGAAGTGGAGGCCGCCGCCGACCAGCGTTTGAAACACGGCGACTACGAGGGCGCGCTGAAGATTCTAGTCGCCGTCAAGCCGCACCTGGACCGGTTCTTCGACAACGTCATGGTGATGATCGACGACGAGGGGCTCAAGAGCCAGCGCCTGGCCGTGCTGGGCAAACTGGTTCGAGCGTTCACGCGGGTCGCCGACCTGTCCGAAATCCAAGCCTCGGCGCCCTAGTTTCCGCTGGACGCCGGATCGGCTGCTAGAGACCGGAACGGACGCGCCAGCCGGCCTTTGCGATAGGCATGCGGCGGCCGATGCCGAAGGCCTTCGTGGATATCTTCAGCGCGGGCGGCGCTTGGCGGCGCTTGAACTCGGACCTGTCCATGAGATCAAGCAAGGTCTCCGCGACCTTGCGGTCGCCGACGGCTTTGGTGATGCGGCCTGGAGCCAGGCGCGCCTGGACCCAGGCTTCGAGCGCGTCGTCGACCTGGTCGTAGGGCGGCAGATCGTCTTGGTCCTCCTGGTCGGGCTTGAGTTCCGCCGATGGGGCTTTCTCGATGGACGCGCGCGGGATGACCTCGCGGTCGGCGTTGAGCCAGTCGGCGAGTCGATAGACAAGGCGCTTGGGGGCGTCGGCCAGCGGCGCAAGCGCGCCGCACATATCGCCGTACAAGGTGCAGTAGCCG
>CAIQSZ010000330.1 GCA_903874575.1 uncultured Elusimicrobia bacterium | reverse complement strand
GGGCACCAAAATATTTCGTTCGACTCCCTCCCGCCGGGCGCGAGCGTCGGCATCTACACGATCCTGGGCGTGCGGGTGGCCGAGCTTTCGGACGACGACGGCGACGGCCGCGTCGTCTGGAACGGCGAAAACGCCGCGGGCAAGCGCGCGGCCTCGGGCGTTTACCTGGCCGTCGTCAAATCCTCGGCGGGCAGCATGGTCCTTAAGGTCGCGATAGAACGTTGAAGCCCGCCCCTCTCGCCGCCTTGCTTCTGACGGTGCTTGCGGCGCCCCGCGCCCGCGCCTTCCTCTCCAACGGCGACACGGGATCGTCGGCCGCGCAGTTCCTGAAATTAGGAGTGTCCGCGCGGGCGGACGCCCTGGGAGGCGCTTACGGCGCCCTCGGCGACGACTGGGCCGGCCTGGCCTATAACCCGGCCTTGCTCAGCCGGGTCGAAGGTCAATCCTTGGGAGCGCTGGCCGCCGAGCAGGGCAACTCGATTCGCTACAACCACCTCGCCTGGGCGGGACGGGCCTTCTCCGACGTCAGCTTGGGAGCCAATTTCACGCATCTTTCCTACGGCTCCATCGCGGGCTACGACTCGTCGGGGCGGGAGACGCCCGGCTTCTCGCCTCGGGACGTGGAAGCGGGCATGGGCGCCGCCTTCAGCCATGCGGCGTTCGGCGGGCGCTGGGCCGCGGGCCTGGGCCTGAAATGGCTCGATTTGAAGATCACGCAGCCCGCCTCGACCTGGGCCGCGGACGTCGGAGGACTTTACGAGAGGGACCGCGCCGTCTTCGCCGTCTCGGTGCAAAACCTGGGCGGCAAGATTCGCTACCTCGAGGAAACCGTCAAGCTTCCCGTCTTGGCGCGGCTGGCGACCGCGTATCGAATTTCGCCTCATTGGCAGCTCGCCCTGGACGTCGTGGCCCCGAACGACGCGGCCGCGCACCTGGCGGCCGGCGCGGAATGGGCCATGGCTCTGCCCGCGGCGTGGAAGCTGTACTGGAGGATGGGCGTCAACACGGAGTCCCTCGGCGGCTTCCTGGACGGATTCCAAGCGGTGCGCCTGGGCGTCGGCGTCGAGCGCTCGCGCCTCTGCTTCGACTACGCGTTCGTCCCGATGGGCTCGCTGGGGATCGCCCAGCGGGTCAGCCTGGGCTACCGCTTCGGAGGCCGCGCGCGCCCGGCGCCCCCGTCCGCGAAGCCGCCGAAGCCCGGGCCCGTCGCGGCCCGCCGCGCCGAACCCGTCGAAAAAACAAAAATCTTGAGCCGGACTTTCGAGGATCTCCGGCTGGAGGTCGACGGCATCAATTTGTCCTTGACCGAAATACAAATCATCTCGGACATGTTCCTGGAGGCCCTGTCCAAGAGGCCGGACCTCCAAGCCTCGCGCCCGGCCGTCCGGCAAAAAGACGTCGCGAAAATATTCCGCGGCACGGTCCAGCATCTCGAGGACGTGTATTACGTCGACGTGCAGATCGCCGACGCGAAGACTTCTTCCGTGGAGTCCGTGGGAAGCGCCAGCAATCCCACGCTGCAGGGGCTGGAAAAGAACCTGCAGACCTTGGTCCGAAGCTTCTTCCCCAGAGGTCCCCTATGATCGTCTCGCGCGGACGCCGGACGTTTTTTTTCGTTTTTCTGATCGCGGCCGGACTCGGGACGGCGTCGCGGGCGCAGACCGACGGTTCCGAGGATTTCAAGGACGCCCCCGCGGACATGCGCCGCATTCCGTTCTATCAGCAGGACCCCGAACCCGTCCGGAAATCCTGGTTCCGCAGGACGCCGTCCGAACCCAAGGGCGTCGATTTTATTTTCATCAACGCCAAGGCCAAGGAAGCCTACCTGACTTTGTTCGCCCAAGGACGGACGCCGGAACGCTCGTCCATGCAAAAAAACAAGCAAGGCGTCTGGGAAATACGCGTCTCCGTGAAGGAACGGACGGCCTACACGTACCAATTCGAGGCGGTCTACGGCGACGGACGCAAGACGACGGGCCCGCTGATGTATCTGCGGCGCTGACGGGCGGCAAGAACGAAGTCGTTGCTCTCCAGGACGGGAATAAGTTACAATAATTCCGCCGACGGAGGCCCCATCACGAAGTTTCACCTCTACGAGTTTCGTTCGGACAAAAAAAAGCTGAAGTGCCTGTGCGGCTGGGAACGCACGCTGAAGACTTCCGATCCCAAGGTGGTCCACAAAATGTTCGCGGATCATTGCCAGGAAGCCTCGGTCCCCAAGCCCTCCTGAGCCGGGAACTCAGCGCAAGATTTGGAACTGCAGCATGCGCCCGCGAAAGCCGGGGGCTTGCGCGGTCAAAGTCAGTTCCTCCAGGGATATCTGGATCTTCGGCGAAATGAATCGCCTGAGAACGAGCGACCGCTCCTTGCGCAGCTCGGCCGGAGAGTCGTCGTAGAGGATCATCCTATAGCGGCTCTCGCCGCTTTCGACGAACGTCTGGAGCCCGCGGCTTAAAAGGTCGCGGCCTTTGGCCTGCAGCTCCGCTTTCTTGGGAGCGAAGAGGCGGTCCAGGGCGATCTCGATGATCAGGTTCCTCCCTTCCTCGTACTGCAGCGCGGGCAGCTCGAAGCTGCTGCCGAGGTAGGTGCTCGATCGATCATAACGGTCGCTCAATTGGAGACGGTAGGTGTAATTGCCTCCGACTTTGACCGGCTGATCGGACAAGGTCTTGCCGTCCCATTGGACTTCCGCCGGGGGACTGCCTTTCTTCTCGATCTGGCCGATCAGGCTCCCGTTTGAATCCGAAATCTGGAGCTTCCAGCGTTTCACCTTGCGCTCTTTAGGAACCTCCAGTTGGAATCGCGCCGCCACGGGACCGGGCAGGTCCGGCAGCCAGGGCCTGGCCGTGACCCCCGACAGCGGCACGCCGATGGCCATGGGCAAAAGACGCTCCAATTCGGGATCGGACTTCGCCCCCGAAACCGGCGTCGCGACGACCGGGGGCAGCAGCTGTTCCAGCGGCAACTCCAAGGTCGTGCTCGGCTTGGCGAGGGAAAATTTCTTTTCGAAAGTCTCGGAGACCGTGACCTCCGAGCTCCCGGCGGGAGCGCCCGCGTCTTTTGGCGGCGCCGCGGCCGCGCCCCACGAGGCGGACGCGACGCCGAGCAGCAACGACGCTATCCGTGAAGACGGAAATGAAAAGTGACGAG
>CAIQSZ010000329.1 GCA_903874575.1 uncultured Elusimicrobia bacterium | reverse complement strand
CAGGGCTACTACTTGACCTTCGACAGGAGGCGCATCGCTCCGGAGGACGTGGAGCTCGTCGTCGTCCCCGCCGAGCCGTAGCCGGGGAGGGGGGCGGACGCCCGGAGTTCGCCCCCTGCGGGGCGCGGATCGGTCCGCGGACGCTCCTCCCTGCCGTATAGGCGGCAGGGACCGCGAACTCCGTTGGAACGAAAGTAGGGGGGTAGTCGTATATCCTTCATGGAGCAGGAGACCCCCGACGCATTCGCGTGGCAGGACTGGGACTGGCGGCCGCTGGCGCGGCTCGTCGTCTGGGTCCTCCTCGCCGCTGTCTGGGCCCGCCGGCGGCACGCCGTATCGCTGGACCTCCTCCACCAGGTCTTCCGAGAGCTCGTGCTGGGTTGGCTGCTCTCCTTCGGCTGGCTGACCTATATCCAGGCGCTCATCGCGACGAGCGCCTTCCGGCTGGCCCTGGCGTTCGATGCGGCCGCTTACGCCTTATCGGAGCGGTTCGTGCGGCCCTTCGCGGGCCGCGCGCCGTTCGCCGCGAACTTCGCCGCGGCGTTCGGCATGGAGCTTGTGCTCGTCTTTGGGTCGGTCCAGTTTTGGCGCGCGGCGCGCATGGGCGACCGCGTCGCGGTCCTCCTTGGCGAGATCCTGCGATGATCACGAGTTTAAGGGTCGTGCGCTCGGGACTTCCCTCGCGGCGGATCATTCGCTCGGCCGAGGACGCCTATAGAGTTCTATGCCCGTTGGCGCGCGGCCTCGACCGAGAGCACTTCTGGCGGCTGGACCTCGACTCTCGACGGCGCCTGATCGGATGCGAGCTCGTCTCGGTGGGCAGTCTCGACGCCTCCATCGTGCACCCGCGCGAGGTATTCAAGGGTGCGCTCCTCAACAACGCGCACAGCGTCATGGTCGGGCACAATCACCCTTCCCAGGATACGCGGCCGAGCGCCGAGGATCGGCAAGTCACGCGGCAGCTTCAACTCGCCGGCTGCTTGCTCGGCGTTGAACTCGCCGACCACCTGATCGTAACCGACGACCGCTACTTCAGCTTCAAGAAGGCGCGGCTGCTCTAGAAAGAGGCGACCCGGCACCGAGTCGTACCGGGTCGCCTGTCGAACGAAGCCGCTCCTGGGGGAAGACCTCGCTCGTTCGGAGTGTAGGGCGCGAAGCTCGATCTCGCAAGGCCCAGACTTTAGAATTTGCGGTGGATACTGCCGCGTCCGTGGACGGCGTGGACAACGCTTCGCGTTGCCCGCCCCGCCCACCGCCGCTTGGATTTCGCCCCTTCGGGCGCGGATCGGTCCGCGTCGCTCCTCCCTGCCGACGGCGGCAGGGACCGCGAACTCCACAGTCTCCACCGCTCGGCGGCGGGATTTCTTCTTTTCTTTTTTCACGCCTTCCCGGCCCGTCCTCCGCCTCTTCGTTCTTTTTCATGTCGCTCCTCGCTCTCGGGACTACAGGAGTGAAGGCCTACTTCTGCGGCATAAACGGTCACCCCTCTCGGAGAAACGGAGAAATGGCCTAGCCTTGCTAGCTCCACTTTCTCCGTCAGCCCGGCCGCGCCGGGGCCGCCATCTCGGCTGCGCCGAGGGCGATTCTCCGGGGATCCCCCATTTATTCCTCGGCGCACGGCCTTCCTCGTGTCCCTCGCCCTCCGGGTGTGCGGAGGTGCGACATGAAAAAGAACTGCGAGAGCGTCGTACGGGACGGGAAGGGGAAAGGCCGGGCTGTGAGGGCGAACAAGGTCGCTGACGCTCTGAAGGGCTACCTGGACGGACGGAACTCCGAGGCTTGGAGCTTCGCCTACGGGCTGTGCCGGGACTCGAATGAGGCGGGTGAGTTGGTTCAGGAGGCGTGTTACCGGGCGCTTAAGGCTCGTGAAAGCCACGACGAGACGAAGGCGGTCAAGAGTTGGCTCTTCACCATCCTACGCAATGCGTTCATGGACTCACGACGGCGCAAGGAGCGACGGGACGGACTGTCCCTGGACTACTGCGGTCGAGAGGGAGACGGGGCTCCCTTCTACGAGACGCTCGCGGGAGCGGACGAGGACATGCTCGGACGGTTGGAGCGCGCGGAGACGGCGGCCCAGGTGCGCCGGGCGATGGCGAGGCTTCGCGCGACGGAGCGGCAAGTGTTGATGCTGTGCGACGCGCGGGGGATGGCCTACGCGGAAGCGGCCCGGAAGCTCGGGGTGCAGGAAGGGACGGTGCGCTCTCGGCTTCATCGGGCGCGGCTGAACCTGAGAAAGACGGCGGGCCGGGTCGGGTTGGTTTAAAATAGGAGGACATGAACATGGAAAACGATACGAGGTTGGAGGGGTTTGAGGTCATTCACGCTTACACTCGGGCGCAGGCTATCGAGGACGGCGTCCTGGTGGACTTGAGCGCCCTGGCGCGAGAGGCGGGCTTCCGCTTCCCCGTTGCGGTGACGCAGGGCGTTTGGGCAGTCTTGACCCCGACGAAGGAATTGGAAGCGGCGGGCCAGGACATGACCGGCCGGGTGTGGGACATGCTGACCATACTGCGCCACGCCATTCGGAGCGCGTCGGGGACGGATGAGGTTCGATTCGCTCCGTTGTTTATGCGGGAGCCCGGGCAGGAGGCCGAGGCCGTCGAAATGTGGGGGAAGTGCGGCCCGGGCGACGATGCCGAGCCCGTCATCACGGTGATGCTCAAGGGCGAAGACTGAGCCTGGCAAGACTCGGAGGCCCCCGTGAGGGGGCCTCCCCGTGTCGTCAGGACAAGCGCGACGCGCGTTCGCCTCGCATGTAGTCGATTAGAATTTGCCCCCTGCGGGCGCGGAGCGATCCGCGTTCGTTCCTCCCTGCCGTCAGAGGCAGGGACCGGTAAATTCTCCTGCGTCCGTGTATTGTCGTGCACATGCAATCCTGACGAGAGCGCGGTCAATGAGATACGATGGGTGTCTGGAAGATAGACCTTGGATAGAATTTACCATCGCCTGACCATCTCTTTTCTATGGGCTGAGCCATCTCCAGACCCTGGGATGGCTGCCATCGGCCAAGCTCTCGGCGGCCGTGAAACTCTGCTCCGCTGGCTTGAGACGCAACTCGGCCTTCAGCGAAAACCAGTAGCCGAGGCGACCCGCGTCGTGCGGTACGGCGCGAGCTTGCGCGCGGCAGACGGATCATCCTATCGCGCCAGCCTGGAAGCCGATCTGTGGGGAACGGCCAAGAGCCTGCTTGCCCGCCGCGATGGTCTGCGTTTGCTCGGCTGGGACGGTCGTGACGATAAGCGCCTGCCGCCTTTAGCGCGCGATTTGGCCGTCGTGGAGGAGCGCGGAGCGCTTGCACCTTCGGAGGCCGACCGGCTGGATGCGGCCCTCGCGGCGCTGACTGCGGGGCAGCGGCTGCCGGAGCACCAGATCGTTCTCCGGGAACCGGCCGATAAGTGGCCGGCGGCGTGGCGGCCGATGCTCGGCAAGCTCACGATTCTCGTGGAAGAAAACAGCCTGAAGGCGGCCGCGCGCAAGCCTCTTCTTCCTGACAAGAATCTCACCTGGTGGCGCGCGCTGAGCGTGGTGACGGCGGCTGAGGCGGCCGCGGTCAGTTTGGCCGCCTTGGGGAGCGAAGCGAGCCAAACCGTCGTTCTTTGCGAAGACAGGCAACTCGCTGCCTTGCTCGATGATGCCTTGGCGGCGCGCGGGGTGCCGCCCATGGGCGCGGCGGCTACGACGAGCGCCCACCCCATCCTTCAGGTCTTGCCGCTCGCTTTGGGACTGCTCTGGGAACCGGCAGATCCTGAGCGGGTGCTTGATTTCTTGCTGTTACCGGTGAGCCCGCTGCCGTCCTTATGGGCGCGGCGCCTGGCTGAAGCGATGGCGGAGCGGCCGGGCGTCGGTGGGCGGGCCTGGGATAGGGCACTGGCAGAGCTCGAGAAGCACGACAATGAAAAGTCAGCGGAGCGGCGGCAAAGCGTGTGCTTTTGGATTTCTTCATCGGCTGGCGCCAGCGGTACGGCGCTGCCGCAGGCGGCGGTCGCCGATCGTTGCGGCAAAGTTGTGGAGTGGGCCATGCGGGGTTCGATTAAGGCAGAAGAGGGCGTGGCCCAGGCCTTGGTCCAGCTTGCGGGCCAAGCTTCTGCTCTTGCCGAGCTGGTACGAGCCTTCCCAGGGCCGCTGAGCGAACCCCAGCTGCAACGTTTGGTCGCCAGCGTTCAGGAAGGCGGCGTTCGCGCAGGTGGGCGCCTCGCGGGAGCCGGCGGACCACGCTGGATACAGAGCTTGTCCGAACTGAATGCGCCCTGCAAACGACTGCTCTGGTTCGGCGTTCATTCCTCCGGCATGGCGTCGTCGCCCTGGAGCGTGGCGGAGGCAGAGGCGCTGGCGAAGGCTGGTCTCGACATGGATTTCGACGAACGCCGCCACACGCTTGAGCGCGCGGCGGAGCGGTCCGGGTTGTTGCGCGTGACAGGCCCAGTCCTGGCGATTCAGCTGGCGACGGCGGCCGACGTGCCGCTTCACCCTCTCTGGCTTGAAATCGGCGCCGGCTTCGGCGACAAGAAGGCCGAAATCGTCGAGGACGTTCTGTCGGCCGGAGCCGGTGGAAAGGTGTGGCCGTTGACCATAGAGGAACGAAAACTGCGGTCGGGATTTATTCCGCCTGTCGTTTGGCACGTAGACCCCAAGAATCTCTCGGATCGTTCGTCCACTTCGGCCGGCGAGTTGGAGACGCGCTTGGCCTGCCCGCTCAAATGGACCTTCGAATACGCAGCCAAGCTCCACGGCAGCCCCATCGCTCAACTGCCGTCAGGGTTCCTGCTGCGCGGCAATTTATCCCACGACATCCTTGAAGATGTGTTTGGAGAGAATCAGCCGAAGACCGCCGAGGAAGCGGCCCGCCGCACGAGTGAGATATTCACTCGTCGCGTCGTCACCGATGCCGCCACCTTGGCGCGGCCCGCCGCGGCGCGTCAGCGCCTTGAGCTCAAGACCCAGCTTGAACGGGCCGCGCGCGCGTTCTTCGATCTCGTCAAGCGCGGCCGCTATGAGATCGTCGGCTTCGAGGTCGAGCCGGGAGGAACGCTCCTTGGGAAGGACTTTCGCGGGCGTCTCGACTGCGTCCTGAAGGCATCGGATGGAAGCCCCGCCTTGGTTGATCTCAAGTACGCGGGGACCAAGAAGTATCGCGATCTGATCGAAACGGGACGGGCGCTGCAGCTCTGCGTCTATTCGGCGTCCCTGGCCCACGATGGCGGGAAGGACAGCATCGACAAGGTCGCCGCGGGCTACTTCATCGTCGATCGGGCAAGGCTGTGGACTCCGGCTAAGGGCGGGCTCAGCGGCGCAGGCGAGGATGAAGTCCTCGCCGCCGCGCCTTCGCTGGCCGAGGTCTGGAAGAATTTCGCCGCCGCGCTCAAGGCCGCGGAGGGCTGGCTTGACAGTGGCGCCATCCCAGTCCGGCCGCTTCAAAATCCTGAGCAGTGGCCCAAGGGCGCCGAGATCGCGCTACGCAAGGTCGACGGCGGGCGAAACTCGGGATTCTCAGGACTCTCCGTCTGCCAATACTGCGCCTATCCGCGCCTGTGCGGTTTGGAGCCGGTCTCGTGAGCAAGGTGACGCTCTATTCCGCCAGCGCCGGCACGGGTAAGACGTACACGATCTGCGAGGAGATCGCCGGCCGTATCGAGCAGGGGCTTGATCCAAGGCGGCTTTTGGCCTGCACCTTCACGAAAAAAGCCGCCGCCGAGCTCAAGTCTCGCGTTCAGCGAGCATTGCTTATCAAAGGCAAGGCTCAGGCCGCCGCGGCGCTGGACTTGGCGCCCATCGGCACGGTGCATAGCGTCGGCCATCGCTTCGTTTCACGCTTCGCGTTGCGGCTCGGCCTCTCCCCGGATCTGGCCGTCATGACGGAGGGGGGCGATCTCGTCGCGCTCAGGGAAATTCTCAATGGGTCCAACTCGGCCTCCTGGGAGGAGTTGGTGCGTCTCGAGGTGCGCCTGTCGATGAAGGGCGTTGGCGATGATGAGGATTCTTCGGAGCCGATGCTGCTGAGACTGCTGCGTTTGAAGCGGCAGAATGCCATCCCGGACGCGGCCTTCATTCGGCAGCTCGCCGATAATGGCCGCCGCTTCACCGAAGTCTTGTCGGGGGGCGCCGCCCGAGGTAAGGGCGGCTTTGCCGAAGTCGTCGCAGAGGCCCGGGAATTGGCGGCTAAGGCCGCCGCCGCGTTGGGCCGCTTGAGCGGTGCGGATCATAAGGATGCGCTCGCTTCCGTCCGCGGCCTTGAGCGCGATGGCGTCGAGAGCTGGTATGAACTGGCGAAATTCGCGGAACTCAAAACGGGAAAGTCGGACGGTGCGGAGCGGGCCTTGGAGGATCTCAAGTCTTTCGCATCGAGCCTTCGTCGTCATCCGGGCCTGGCTGCGGACTGTTCGCGTTTTCTTGCGCTTATCGCCAGCGAGGCCATCGAAGTCGAGAAGCGCTACCAGGAATATAAACGTGAGCGCGGCCTTCTCGACTACACGGACATGGAGGCGCATTTCCACAGGCTCGTGACCGAGCCCTCGTTGCAGGACGACCTGCGCGCCGAAGTCGATCTCGTGGTGGTCGACGAGTTCCAAGACACCAACCCGGTCCAGCTCGCCATCTTCCAGGCGTTAAGCGCTCTCGCTCCCCAGACCCTATGGGTCGGAGATCATAAGCAGAGCATCTATGCTTTCAACGGTGCTGCTCCCGATCTCATGGCCGCGGTCTGGAACGACCCCAAGGTCAAGCGCGAGACGCTCAAGACCAACTGGCGCAGTGCCGAGGGGATCGTGGACATCGCGAACCTCGTCTTCTCTCCGGTCTTCGGCGCTGACTCCAAGATGAAGGCGCATGAGCCGGCCCGAGCGGAGGCCGCCGAGCGGTGGCTCTTGGTCGCAAAGAACCAGGATGACGAGGCGCGCGCGCTGGCCTTGGCCCTTGTCCAGTTTCTCGAGCGCTCAAAGCGCCGGAGGTCGGAGGTCGCGATCCTCGTCCGGACGAACAACTGGGCGGGCAAGGTGGCGGCGGCTCTCGGCGAAGCGGGAATTCCCGCGGCGTTGGCTGTGGGGGGACTTCTCTCGACGCGCGAATGCGCGGCCGTGCTGGCCGGCCTGCGGTTGGCTGCGGACCGCAATGATTCCCTCGCCGCGGCGACCTTGCTCCAGTTGCTTGAGCCGCCGACGAAGGGCACCCCGGCCTGGCTCGACGCGCGCTTAGCCGAGCTTGCCAAGGCTACCGGATTCAAACAGAAGTCTTTTGACGGCCACGCACTGATCGCCAAGCTCGAACTGCTTGATCCCCGAGGCCTGTCTCCGCGTGCGGCCGTCGTCGCCGTCATCGAAGCGCTCGGCCTGGCCGCATTGATCGGAGATTGGACCGAGCCGGTAAGGCGTGCGGCCGACCTCGATGCCTTGCTCTCGGCTGCGGATAGCTACGAAGAGGCCGCGCTTGGCGCCGGACGCTCGGCGACCCTGTCCGGCCTCATCGCCTCTCTGGAAATGCAGATCGAGGGCGGCGACGACAGGCGAGAGCCGCCCCAGGGACTCGATGCCGTCCAGATTCTGACCTATCATCGCGCCAAGGGTCTCGAATGGCCGGTCGTCGTACTAACGCAGCTCGACAAGGTATTCAAGGGAACGTCCTTCGAGCCCTCGGTGATGGGCGGTGATCCCGCGCATGGCAAACCCCTCGCGGGCAGGCGGATCGTGTTTTGGCCGCATCCGTTCTCGGGCACAAAGGCGCTAGGCCTCAATGACGACGCGGAGCAGACGCCGGAGGGGATGGCCGCCATGGCCATCGTCACAGATGAGGAGCAGCGTCTTCTTTATGTGGGCTTCACTCGACCAGAGGAACTTCTCATCCTCGCCACAAGGGTGAGTATCCTCAAGGCGGGCGAATCACATAAACATAAATGGCTCGACGGTCTTCCTTCTTTTTCCGCCGTTTTCGGCCGAATGATTCAACCGGGAAAAAACAAACTTGCCGATGTGGCCGGCGCTGTTCGCGTCCTCCGATTTGAGGCACCGACTCAGGTGCCGGGGGTAGAGCCGCTCAAGAAGCAGAACTGGTTCTCTTCGCCCGCCGCTGAGGTAGCGGAGCCCATTTTGCGGTACCGCCATCCCAGCGCCGAGCCGGGCCGAGTGGCTGAGTTTACGTTGGAGCCTTTGCCTGGCCCGCCTGCGTTCAAGGCACCGCCCGTCGGAATCGATACCGAGGATATGGGGAATGCCTTCCACGCCTATTTTTCGGCCTCTCCGTCCTTGGTGAATGCGCCCGCACGGGCGCGTCTAGAGTGCGCACGTCGAATCCTACAGGGCTATGAACTGTCGGATAAATTCGACGCGGCCGGGTTAGTTACTGCGGGAGAGCGCTTGGAGGCCTTCGTTGCCCAACGATTCCCGGGCGCGCGCTGGCTGACCGAAGTCACGGTGACGGCGCCGGCGGAAGGCGGATCGCAATGGGATGGGGCGATCGACCTATTCTTGGAACTACAAGACGGATCGGTGGCAGTGCTCGACCATAAGAGCTTCTTTGGGAAAGAGGAGCATGTGAAGGATCGGGCCGCGGAGTATTCGGGGCAACTTGCGGCTTATTCTGCGGCCGTGCGCGCCTGCGGCCGGAAGCTGGCCAGCGTTGGCTTGCATCTCCCGCTGGGCGGGCAGATCTGTTGGATGGTCGACGCTGGTTCGAAATGAGAATCGCGGAACTGCGCGGCAAGCTTTTGGTTACAGAGACCCGGAAGACCTTGAAGGATCTAAAGGACTGTTGTGGGCAGGACACTGTGGCGATGGTTCGAATTTCGGGAAAGCTCTG
>CAIQSZ010000328.1 GCA_903874575.1 uncultured Elusimicrobia bacterium | reverse complement strand
CGCCGGCCGCGGCGCCGGCGGCCCTTTCGGCGTGGCGCCGAAAGCGACGCTCATCCCGGTGAAGGTCCTGGACGCCGGAGGCTCCGGGAACCTGTCGGATATCGTGGCCGGCATCAATTGGGCGATCGGAGCCGACGTGCACGTGATCAATATGTCGCTGGGCGGCCCGGGTCAAAGCGCGGCCTTGCGGCGGGCCGTGAAAAAAGCGCTCTCGGCGGGCGTGGTCGTCGTCTGCGCGGCGGGCAACACCGGCCCCGAGCCGGACACCGTCGGCTATCCCGCCGGCTATCCGGGCGTCATCGCCGTCGCGGCGTCCGACGAGAAAGACCGCGTCGCGAGCTTCTCCAGCCGCGGCCCCGCGGTCGCGTTCGTCGCGCCCGGCGTGAAGATCGTCTCCACCGTCCCGGGAGGAGGCGTCAAGGCCCTCTCGGGAACCTCGATGGCCGCGCCGCACGTCTCCGGGCTGGCCGCCCTGGTGATCAAGCCCAAAGAAAAGAAAGACGCCGCAAGGGTGAGAGGCGCGTTTAAATCCGCGGCGACGAAGCTCCGCGGAGAGTCGGCGGCGGAGCAGGGCGCCGGCATGATCGACGCGTCCCGGCTCTGACGCGATTTGTCCGCACGGAGGCCGCTTCCCCCGCGAGGAAGCGGCCTCCTTAATTTTCACGACGGTCTTATTCGTAGCGGAGGGCTTCGATGGGGGACAGCAGGGACGCCTTACGCGCGGGCCAGAAGCCGAAGACGACGCCGGTGCCCGCGGAGAACATGAAGGAGAGGACGATCGACTGCGGCGTGACGACCGCGGCCCAGCCGGCGAAGGTGGAGAGCACCACCGAGACGGTGACGCCCAGGATGATGCCGATGACGCCGCCGACCGTGGAAAGAACGGCGGACTCGATGAGGAACTGGGCCAAGATGGCGCGCCGCGCGGCGCCACGGCCTTGCGCAGGCCGATCTCGCGCGTGCGCTCCGAGACGGACACCAGCATGATGTTCATGATGCCGATGCCGCCCACGAGCAACGAGATGGCGGCGACGATGCCGAGCAGGAGCGTGAAGACCTGCGTCGTCCCGGCCAATGCGGCCTGGATGTCGGCCATGTTGCGCAGGCCGAAGTCGTCTTCCTTCCAGTCCGGCAGGCGATGGCGCTTGCGCATCAGGCGCTGGATCGCGGAAATGACGCCGTCGATGTTCTCGGGAGCGTCCGCCTCGATCCAGATCATATCGACGTAGACGCGTCCGAGGAGGCGCTTCATCGCCGTGCGCAAGGGGACGATGACCGTGTCGTCCTGATCGCGGAAGCCCGAGGAGCCTTTCACGGGCAGGACGCCGATGATCCTGAAGTTCTCGTGATTGATCTTGATGGTCTCGCCGACCGGGTTCTGACGCGGATCGGTGAAAAGGTTCTTGACGACGGTCTGTCCGACCAGGGCCACGCGGTCCAGGCGCAAGTCCTCGCTCTCGGTGAAGTAGCGGCCGTAGTACGGCTGGGCGTTGTGGAGAGCGGGATAGCGGACGGTCGCGCCGGTCACCGACGAGCTCCAGTTCTGGTCCTTATAGACGAGCTGGCCGCTGCCGCTCACGTTGCCTTCGGCGGCCTTCACGTGGGGGATCCTCTCGATCTCGCGAACGTCGTCCAGGCGGAAACGGCTGAAGCTTCCGGCCGCGCCGCGCACGCCGCCCATGGTCGTCGAACCGGGCATCAGCATGATGAGGTTCGAGCCCAGGCTGGACAGGCGCGACTCGACGGCCGCCTGCGCGCCCTTGCCGATGGCCAGCATCGCGATGACCGCGCCGACGCCGATGAGAATTCCCAGCATGGATAGCGCGCTGCGGACCTTATTGGCCGCCATCGCCCGCATCGCCGACATCGCGTACTCGCGGAACTCGGCGAAGGAAACCGAGGGGGGGACCAGGTCGAACTTCGCCGCCGCCCCGGCGGACACGGGCGCGCGCGCGTCCTCCCCGCCGGCCGGCGCCGCGGCGTCGGCCGCTTCGACGGGATTGATTTCGTCGGAGACGATCAGCCCGTCCTTGATCTTGATGATGCGCTTGGCGTGCGCGGCGATGTCCGGCTCGTGCGTCACCATGATGACGGTGACGCCCGAGCGGTTGAGGTCCTTCAGGCGGCGGAGGATCTCATCGGCCTGATCGGAAGCGAGGTTTCCGGTCGGCTCGTCGGCGAAAAGGATCTTCGGGCGGTTGACGAGGGCGCGCGCGATCGCGACGCGCTGCTGCTGTCCCCCGGAGAGCTGATTCGGCGCATGGTCCAGGCGATCCGCCAGGCCGACCCACTTCAGCACCTCGGTGGCGCGCCCGACGCGGTCCTTCTCTCCCGAATAGATCATCGGCAGGGCGACGTTGTCGAGCGCGGAGGTGCGGGCCAAAAGATTGAACATCTGAAAGATGAAGCCGATGGTTTTCGAGCGCAGGACCGCGCCCTCGTCGTCGCTCAGGTTCGACACGTCGCGGCCGAGCAGGCGGTAGGTTCCCGAGGACGGCCGGTCGAGCAGGCCGAGAATCTGCATCGTCGTCGACTTTCCCGAGCCCGACGGCCCCATGATGGCGACGAACTCCCCGGCCTCGATCTTCAGATCGATTCCCTTGAGGACCATAAGCTCGCCGCCCCCGACCATGTAGGAGCGAGTGACGCCTTCGAGTTCGATCAGGGCCATGAGGGTCTCACTTCTTGGGCTTCGGAGCCTGCCCGGTCACGCCCGCGCCCATTCCGCGGCCGCCGCCCATCGTCAGCGGGCTGGACTGCGGCGCCTGCTGGGGCGTGTAGCGCACGGTCTTGACGACGACCGCATCCCCTTCGGCCAGGCCGTCCACGACTTCCACGGTCTGGTCGGTCTGGATGCCGAGTTTGACCTCCCGCGAGGCGGTCTTGCCTTGCCCCGCGGGAACGAGCACGCGCTTGCCGCCGTCGCCGTCGCGGACCGCGCCGGCGGGCAGGAGCAGGGCGTCGTCCTTCTTGCGGATGATGAAACTGACGTTCGCCGTCATCTGCGAGCGGAAATAGTCGGGCACCCTGTCGACCTTGATCTTCACGCCGTACTGGATGACGTTCGAGACGTTCTTGCCTTCGAACAAAATGTCGAAGACCTTGCCCATCACGTGCTTGTCGGGGTAGGAGTCGAGCGTGATGCGGGCCGGCATCCCCATCCTGATGCGTCCGATGTCCGACTCGTCCACCTGGGCCAAAGAGATCAACGTGTCCGACATCGCGAACATCACGACCGACGGATCGATCGTCTGGCCTTGGACCACGTTGCGCAGGATGATGACGCCTGGCAGGGAGGCGACGATCGGCGTCGCCTTGTAGGCGTCTTCCCAACGCTTGAGAGCCTCCGGTCCCTGCGCGCGCGCCGCGTCCAGGATCGCCGCGCGGTCGCTCGAGCTCATCCACGCGATGATCTGCCCGGGCTGAACGCGGTCGCCCTCGTCGACGAGGAGCTTCTCGACGCGCCCGGAGACCGGGGACTTGACCTCGACGCGGGCGAGGGGAACGATGGAACCGGTCGCCTCGACGTTCTCCTCGATGGAGCCGCGCGCGACGAACACCGTGTAGCCTTCGTCCTTGGAGGGCTTCGACAGCTTCTTCTTCAACGCCCAGCCTCCGCCGACGAGGGCGGCGAGCGCGACGAGCACGGCGGCGGCGATCCGGATCTTCTTCATATCCTTATTCTCCGATGATCTTACCGAGCGATTTTTCCCAAGCGGCCTGGGCCACGACGGCGTCGCGCAGAGCCTGCACGGCGCCCTGCTCGTCCGAGACGCGCTGGGAGACGATGACCGTCCAGTTGTCGAAGCTCAGCAACCCGCTCGCATAACGAACGTCGGCCTCGTCGTTGCGCTGCCGGGAAGCCTCGAGCATGGACCGCTGGACGCGCCCTCGATCCACCGCGTCGGCGTACGCGGCCCAGGAAGCCTCGAGGTCGGCGACGGCCGAGTCGCGGACCACGCGCAGGTCCGCCTCCGATTTCTCCAGGCCGCGCCCGGCCGACTGCGCGGCGAAGTACGCGCTCGTCGGCCCGCCGCCGAACAGAGGATAGGTGAGCGT
>CAIQSZ010000327.1 GCA_903874575.1 uncultured Elusimicrobia bacterium | reverse complement strand
TCCTTCCGCTACCACCGGTTTCACGTCGAGACATCGACCGTCGCCGCGAACTCCGCTCCGGCCGAGTTCGCGGCTTTTTTTCTACTCCCGGCGCCGCCCGCTCTCCAGTTCCTCGATGCGCTCGATGAGGTCCACGATAAGGGCGCCGACCAGGGCGTCGATGTCCAGGCTCAGGCAGATCCTCTGAAGACGGCGCTCACGGGCATCCTGCGCGGCGACCAGCAGTTCCTGCCAAGCTTCGTCCGCGCGCCCGTCGCGCTCGTCGCTCATGCGGCCGCCTCCCGAAGCTCCCGATAGAGCGCCTCGATCTTGTCGCTGGTCTTGTCGGTGATGTCGACGCGCACCCGGACGAAGAGGTCTCCCCGCCCGCCGCCCTCCTTGCCCAGGCCCTTGCCCGCGACGCGCAGACGGCCGCCGGAGTGGGTCTTGGCCGGAAGACGGATGCGCAGAGGACCCTCCAGGGTGGGCACGGAGATCTCGGCGCCGAGTTGGGCGTCCCACGGCGCGGCGAGCACGCTCGTCTCGAGGTCCGCGCCGGTCGCCGTGAAGACGGGGTGAGGAAGGAGCCTGATCCGCAGATAGAGGTCGCCGGGCTCGCCCCCTCCGCCGGAGGCCCCGCCCTGGCCGCGCAGGCGCAGGCGCATGCCGTCGCGGACCAACCGAGGAAGGTGGGCGGAGATGGTCCTGGTCCGCTGGGTCTCGCCCACGCCCGCGCACGCCGGGCAGAAGCCGCGCCCGCGCCGTCCGGACCCGCCGCAGTCCGGACAGAGGACGGGAACCGAGAGCGAGAATTTCTTGTCGCCGCCGGACAGCGAGTCCTCCAGCGAGATCGAGAGTTCGGCTTCCGCGTCCGCGCCTTTGCGCGGCGCGGCGCGTCCGCCCTCGCCGCGCGCGAAGCCCTCCCCGCCGCGGCCGAACATGCCTTCGAAGAAATCGCTGAAGCCCTCGAAGGAATCGCCGCCCTCGGGCGGCGCGGAGCGCCGCGGGGCGGCCTCGCCCGGCCCCTCCGCGCCGACGCGGTCGTAGAGGCCGCGCTTCTCGGGATCGGACAGGACCTCGTAGGCCTCGTTGATCTCCTTGAACTTGACCGTCGCCGCGGACTTCTCGTCGGCTTTGCGCAGGTCGGGATGATGGAGCTTGGCCAGGCGGCGATAAGCCTGCTTGATCTCGTCGGCGGAGGCGTCTTTCTTCACGCCCAGCGCGGCGTAGTAGTCCCGGTATCCGGTCGGCATCGTATCCTCGGACTATAGCACACGCCGCCGCCGTCTCGACGGGGCGGCCCAGGAAGGGCCGTCTTTTTGTTTGGTATAGTACGTTGCGTCCGGGACGGAGACGGGCGCGATTTCTTTTCGAGGAGCACCCATGGGACTGCATATCGTCGTGTGCGTCAAGAGCACGCCTTCGAACGTCAACGTTCCGGTCGACGCGGCCACGGGCCGACCGAAGACCGCGGGCGTGCCCTTCGCCATCAATCCCACCGATGAATACGCCGTGGAAGAGGCCCTGCGCCTGAAGGAACGCGTCGCCGGCTCGACGGCGACCGTCCTTACGCTGGGCGCCGAATCCGCCGCCGACGTCCTGCGCGAGGCCGTCGCCCGCGGCTGCGACGCGGGCGTCCTGATCTGCGGTCCCGAGTTCGAGGACGGCGACGGCTTCGCCGCCAGCTTCGCGCTCTGCGCCGCGATCAAGAAGCTCCACGCCGAGAAGCCGGTCCACCTGGCGCTGTTCGGCAAGAACACCAGCGACGTGGGCTCGGGCGCGGTCGGCGTCCAGACCGCCGCGTGGCTGGATTGGCC
>CAIQSZ010000326.1 GCA_903874575.1 uncultured Elusimicrobia bacterium | reverse complement strand
GGTCGCGCGCCCGCAGCCCGCGCGCGATCTTGACGACCAGCGGCGCCCCGCCCAGCAGGACCACCAGATCGCGGGGAAGGTCGCGCAGGAAGTGCGACTGCGCCGTCCACGGGCGCGCTAAAAAGTATACCGCGATGCCCGCGGCGGAGAAGGCGGCGACCATGCCCTCGCCCAGGAGCGGCGGCCGCGCGGCTTTCGGGGCGCTCATCGGGTCTTCGGCCCGTTCAGCGGGACGACGGCGACAGAACGCGCGCGTTGCTCTTCTGGAGCTTCTTGAGGCGCGCGGCCATCGAGGCGTCGAACCGCGCCTTGAGCTCCTCGGTCAGGGCGTCGAAGTCCCGGGCGCGTTCGACCTTGCGCGCGCGCGAGTCGTACTCGAGGAATTCGAGGATCGCTTTCGTCTCGTCCGAGGTGAGGGCCCGGCCGGCGCGACGGCTGCGCAGGCGCATGCCCATCATGTAGAACTCCCACCAGCCGCGGGCGACCAGCGGCGCGTTGATGGATCGCGCGAGGGTGTGGCAGCGCGAGCAGGCGCGCGCATAGACCGCGTAGCCGCGGCGCTCTTGGGCCGGGTAGGCCGAGACGTCCAACGCGTCCGGTCCCATGTCGCTGTAGTACAGCGCCGCGGCCGCCCGGCTTTCGGGCGTGGGAGGGACCGAGACGGGAGCGGGCCGGGCCGCATAGGTCGAAACCGAGACCGCCGGGCTCGACTCGTCGGGCGCAACGGCGGGACGGCGGCTTTCGTCGGCTTCGGCGCCTTGCAGAACCGTGATCGCCGGCCGCCCGTGGGGGGCCCGGCTCCCCGACCAGCGCCACGTGGCGCACGCCGCCGACGCGGCGACGAGGGCGACCACGCCGATGCGCGCGTATTTCACAACGACTCTGCCTGCAACGTTCGTGCCCCGAGCGTTTCGCGCGCCCGCCGCCGCGCGCCTAGTCCCGTTTCGTGATTTCGACGAGGTGGTAGCCGAACTGCGTCTTCACGGGGCCGTGGACCTTGCCGACCTCTCCGCCGAAGACCACTTGATCGAACTCGGCCACCATTTGGCCGGGGCCGAACTCGCCCAGGTCGCCGCCGCGCGCGCCCGACGGGCACTGGGAGTGCTTTTTAGCGACCGCGGCGAAATCCTCGCCGCCTTCGATCTTCGTCTTGAGGGACCGGCACTCGGCTTCCGTCTTCACCAGTATGTGGCGCGCGCGGGCTTTGGGCATGAGACCTCCGATGCGGGATGGGGAATTTTACCCGTGACGGCGCCGGGAGTCAACTCAGCGGCGCGCGTCCAGTTCTTCCCAGCGCGCGAACAAGTCGGCGACCGCGCGCAAGGCCGCGTCCAGTTTCTCTTGGCGCTTGCCCAGTTCGCCGGCGTCGGCGGCGACGGAGGGGTCCTCCAAGGCGGCGCGCGCCGCGGCCGCGCGCGTCTCGGCGTCGCCGATGGCGGCCTCCATGCCCTTGAACTCCGTGGCTTCCTTCGGAGTGAGGGCGCGCGCGGGGGGGGCGGCGGCGCGCGCCGGCTCGGGCGTCGCGGCGTCGGCGCGCTCGGCGGTCCGGTCCTCCCACTGGCCCAGGTCGGCGTAGAAGCGGGCGCCGCCGCGCCCGTCGAGGGCCAGAATCTCCTTGCTGACGCGGTCCAGCAGATAGCGGTCGTGCGTGACCAGGACGACGGCGCCGGGGAAGTCGGCGAGGCTGGCTTCCAGCACCTCCAGCGACTGCAGATCGAGGTCGTTGGTGGGCTCGTCGAGCAGGAGAAGATCGGCGGGCTCGCGCATCAGGTTGGCGATCAGCACGCGCGCCTGCTCGCCGCCGGACAGCAGGCGCAAGGGCTTTTCGAGCTGGTCCTGGCGGAACAGGAAGCGCGCGGCCCAGCCGTAGACGTGGATGCGCGCGCCTTTGTACTCGACGTGCTCTCCGGCCGCGCACAGCGCGCGGCGCAGGCTCATATCGAACAGGAATTTCCTACGCCTTATGCGCATACGCCCAGCTTTGTCGGCAGCCATACTACCGGCTGGGACAATATGTTCGAAGGCATGAT
>CAIQSZ010000325.1 GCA_903874575.1 uncultured Elusimicrobia bacterium | reverse complement strand
GCCATAGGCTTTCCCACTTCGGCGCGTCCAACTCCGCCAGCGCGGCAAGGGAACGGGAGGGGACGTCGGCAACGACGATCCAGCGCATCGTCAGCGCGAACTCGGCGACGGCGCGCAAAAGCGGGAGGGCCTCGTTGGGCTGGCCTTCCCGGCAAAGCGCCATCAGCGCGTTGCCGGATGAAACCGCCCGCGCCGCCAGCGTCATCAATGCGCGGTCCGCGGGATCGGCGGCGTTCAGCCGCCGGCCGACGCGGGAAAAGCCCGCGTCCACGCGGACCTTCGCCAGACCGACCGTCTTCAAAAGTTCATTCATGTTGCGCTCACGCGTCGAGGGAGTGGAGGCGGACCCGGCCGACGGCGGACCCAAGCATGCGCCGGCCCAAGCGCGCGAACCGGCGCGGAGCGTCGGACGCGTAGTACTCGCGGCGGCCGCGCCGGCCCGCAGGCGCGCGCAACCCCAGATCGGCGAGCACGCGCTCCGTCTCGCGCGCCGTCTCCTCGGCCGAATCGATCAAGCGCACGCGCGGCCCCATCGCCTTGGCGAGCATCGGCTTCAAATACGGGTAATGAGTACAGCCCAGGATCAGGGTGTCCACCCGCGCGGCCTTCAGCGGCGCGCAGTAACGGCGCACGACCGCGGCGACCACGGGGCCGGACCACCAGCCTTCCTCGACGAGCGGCACGAACAATGGACAGGCTTGCGACAACGACTTCACGCCGCGCGCAAGCGCGGAGAGCGCCTTGGGATACGCGCGCGACCTCACGGTCGCCTCGGTGCCGATGATGCCGATGCGGCGCCCGGTCGTGGCCGCCAACGCCGCGTGCGCTCCGGGCTCCACGACGCCGACGACCGGAATCTTCACCGCGCGACGAATGGCCGGCAAAGCCCACGCCGACGAGGTGTTGCAGGCGACCACGAGCAGTTTGACGCCGCGCGCGGCGAGGAAACGAGCCACCGCCGTCGAATAGCGCGCGATGGCCTCCGGCGACTTGGAACCGTAGGGCACGTGCGCGGTATCGCCGAAGTAGACCAAGGACTCCTGGGGCATGCGGCGGGCCAGAGCCTTGAACACGGTCAGCCCTCCCAGGCCGGAGTCGAACACGCCGATGGCCGAACTCGCCCTCATTCGAGCCATCCTTTCTTGCGAGCGTACTCGGCGACGCCGGCGGCCACGCCTTCGGCCAGCCGGCGACGGAAGCGGCGCGAGCCGAGTTGGGCTTCGTCCTTGGCATGGCTGATGAACGCCATCTCGACAAGGATGGCCGGCGCATGAGTGCCGCGCAGGACGTAAAATCCCGCCTGCTTCTGGCCGCGGTCGGGCACGCCGATGCGTTTGCCGATTTCACGCTCGACAAACGCCGCGAATGGGGCGGACTCGTTGACCATCTCGGTCTTGGTCATCGCAAGCAAAATGAGCTTGGCATCCTCTTCCTCGGGTTTCTTGCCCTCGAGTTCGAGCGCGGCGTTCTCCGAAGCGGCCAGCGCCTCGGCCTCGGGGTCCGACGCCCTCTCGGAAACCGAATAGACCTCAAAACCCGTCTCGCGATGGTTGCCGGCGGCGTTGCAGTGGAGGGACACGAACAGGTCGGCCGACAGGTCGTTGGCGGTCTTCGAGCGGTCCGACAGCGGCACGAAGACGTCGCTTTCGCGGGTAAGCACGACCTTGAAATCTCCGCGCTCTCGCAGGACGCGCGCCAGTTCCAGCGCGGCGACGAGCGTGATGTCCTTCTCCTTGGTGCCGCGGGTTCCCGTGGCGCCAGGATCCCTGCCGCCGTGTCCCGCATCCACCACGATGACGCGCCGGCGCGGCGCGGCGGACGTCGTCGCCAAATCCACCGCGACTTTCGCGGCGGGGGGCGAGGCCGCGGGGACTTCCTCGACCGCATCCGCGCCCGGAACGATCCCCGGACCGTAGACGTCTATGACCAGGCGTCGAGGATCCGCCAGCTCTACGGCCTTCCAACGCTGGCCGGTTTTCGTGAAATGCACGGTCACGCGGACCGAACGGGGAGCCTGCTTGACCGCATAAGCCGAAACGACTCCGTCATCGACATCGACCTGATCGTCTCCCTCAACCACGCCGAAAGGGACGACGATCTCCATCGCGCCGACGCCTCGCGCGACGGTTTGATAGGTCAGCCCCGATCCCAGTTCCAGGGTCAGGCGCGTGCGCCCCTTATATGAGAACGCGCGCACGGGCCCCGCGGTGGCGCGGCGCTCGACCTGGAGCGTCTTCGTGCCCTGATCGAAACGCGCGTCGAATCCGCTCCAGCGCTCGAACGCCTCCGACGAGAGAAACGACACGGGCAGGAAGACTTTCGAGGCGCGCGCTATGGCGGGCGAGACCAAGTCGAACGACTCATCGCCCGCCGTCGCTTTCTTCGTGTCTATGAGGAACTGCATGACGCGTCCGCGGAGGGTCAACTGGATGCGCCCCGACACCGGGTAGGAATAGACCTGTCCGCCATATATCTCGCCGATGCGCTTGGCGTCCAAATAGAGCTCTCCCCCCGCCTTATATGAAGGGATGGGGTCGAGCGCCGCCCCGGAAAAGACGACGGCGACGGTCTCTCCTCCGCGCGCGAAAGCGCACGGAACGAGAAAGAACGCCGCCGACAAGAGGAGCGCGGTTCGGGTCATTCGAGGATGATCCGATAGTCCTCCCACATTAGCTGCGGGTCGATTTGGATTTTGATGGAACGCTGGACATTCTTCTCGATGACTCCGTGCTGACCGCGGAACGCCTCGGCCACGTCGGGATGCAGGAGAACCCGGATCGAGCCGCCGGGACGCCCGCCGGTCATTTCGAAGATTTCGCGCTGGATCTTTATGCGCAGGGTCTCCGAGGACAGCACCCTCCCGGAGCCGCGGCACTCGGGGCATTCGCTGGTCAGTAAAGCCGCCGTGGACATGCGCTTGCGCTCGCGAGTGAGCTCGATAAGCCCCAAGCGCGTGATAGGCAGAATGCGGATCTTCGCGCGGTCCGCCTTGCACGCTTCGGCGAACGCCTCCATGACCTTCTGGCGATTCGACGCTTTGCGCATATCGATAAAATCAACGACGATGATGCCGCCGATGTTTCGCAGGCGCAGCTGCTGCGCGACCATGTGCGCGGCCTCGATGTTCGTCGAAGTGACGGTCTCCTCCTGAGACTTGGAACCGGTGAAGCGCCCGGTGTTGACGTCGATCGCGCACAGCGACTCGGCTTCCTGGATGACGATAGAGCCGCCGTTGGGCAGAGGCACCTTCGTCTCCCGGATGCCGACGATCTCGCGCTCGATGTTGAACGCCTTGAAGATCGGAGTCTTCGATTCGTAAAAACGCACGCGGTCCTTCAGCTCCGGCGCGAAGCCCTCGACGAAATGGATGACTTCCTTCTGCACGTCCTTGCTGTCGACCATGTACACGTAAACCTGCTCGGACATGATGTCGCGCGCGATCTGCAAAGCCAGGCTGAGGTCCTGATGCAGCAAGGTCGGCGGAGGCGTATCCTCGAACTTTTTCTGAATCTGCTGCCAGGCTGCGAGCAGGTACTTAACCTCGAGTTCGAGTTCCTCCTCGGTGGCGCCCTCGGCCTCCGTGCGCACGACGAGGCCCTTGCCGCCCAGGTGCGTGGCGACCAACCGGTCGACGATCCGCTCCAGGCGCTGGCGTTCCTCGGCCTCGGCGATGTGCTTCGAGATGCCGACATAAGTCTGGAACGGAGTAAACACGAGATAGCGGCCCGGGAGCGTCACATCCATCGTAACCTTCGGACCCTTGGTGCTGATCGCCTCCTTGGCGACCTGGACCATGATCTGTTGGCCCTTCTTCAGCGTCGAGTCGATCGCCGCGCCCTTGTCGCCCAGAACGTCCGAGATATATAGGTAGGCGTTCTTATCGAAGCCGATATTGACGAACGCCGACGAGATGCCGGGCAGGACGTTCTCGACGGTCCCTTTGTATATATTGCCGACGATGTTCTGCGAGCTTTTGCGCTCCCAATGGAGTTCGGCCAGGCGGCCATTTTCCAAGATGGCGATGCGCGTCTCCTCGAACGAGGTATTCGCGAGCACCTCGCGCTTGACGGGAGGCCGGACGCCTCGAACCTCGTTGGTGCGCTCGCCGCCGTGACCATGCCGCTCATGGCGGTCATGGCGGTCATGGCGCTCCTCGCGCCGTTCGCCGCGTTCGCGCTTTTCACCGCCGCGTTCGCCTCGGCCCTGATGGTCGCGGGTCCGATCCCGTCCTCCCCGATCGGCGCCGCGTTCCTCGCGCTCCGGCTGAGGCGGACTCGGCGGGACGACGCTGGGAGCCGGGGCGGCGCCCGCGGCCTCGGGCGACGGGTTCGGGCCAGGAAGAGCCGAAGCCTGCCCGGACGTATCCGGGGCATTCTGGCCGTCGCGACCTCGACCGCCGCGGCCGCGACGACGGCGGCGGCGTCGACGTCCGGAGCCCTCTCCGGCCTGAACGGCTTGGGCGGGCTGGCTTTGCTGAGTCGGCGCGCTCGTTGCGTTCGACGCGGGCCCGGGCAAGGCCGCCTCGGGGACGTCTATGTCGTCCTCCTCGCCGTCGTCGCTGTCTTGGCTTCGGACTTCGGAAGGCTGAGGCACATCTCGATCCGCCTCCACGGGACCATCGGCGCGAGGATACTGTTCTTCGCGCGCGGGGGCTGCGGCGGATAGAGCAACGCCGGCGGCCGACGCGTCCGGGGAACCGTAAGGCGTCGAGCCGTCGTGCACTCGCACGGGCCCGGACGCAACGGCCGGCGGGGCTTCTGAAATTTGCGTCTGGATCGGATCGTTTTCGTTGGACAAGTGATCCTCCGGGATCAAAGAAGCGCGTAACGACGCGCGTAGATGTTGGCGACGATGCCCAATGACCAAAGATTGATCACTAGGCTCGAGCCGCCGTACGAAATAAGCGGAAGCGGAATGCCCGCCACGGGCATGAGTCCGACGCACATCCCGATGTTGAGCGCCATAACGAACGCGAACATGGACGCCAGGCCCGCACACACCAGGTAGCCGTAGCGGTCGCGCGCCAGTCGCGCCGCCGTCGTGATGCGCCACAGCACGATCATATACAGGCCGAGCACCAGACCCGCGCCGAGAAAGCCCATCTCCTCGCCGATGGTCGAGAAGATGAAGTCGGTGTGCCGTTCGGGTAGGAAGCCGAGTTGCGACTGCGTGCCCGAGAACAGGCCCTTGCCCCAGACGCCTCCGGAGCCGACCGCCACCTTCGACTGTATCACGTTGTACGCCGCGCCTTTCGCGTCCGAGCGTGGCGCGACGAAGGCGACGAAGCGGTTGCGCTGATACGACTTCATCGAACGGTTGACCGCGACGCCGGTGAGCAAAGCGCCCGACAAGATCACCGCCAGCGCCCCGAAGAAGACGGGCTTGACCTGCAGTCTCATCCAAGTCGCCAACCGCCAGGCGACCGCGCACGATCCGAAGATCGCGACGACGACGGCAAGCGTCGCCAGCCCCATCTTCGAGGTCGCGATCACGAACGCCGGGAGGCTCCCGGGCGCGGCGTTCGGAAAGCGCACCTGGCACAACGTAATGACCAAGGGAACCGACAGAGTCAGCGCGCCGTAGCCGAAGACGAAAATCAACTGCAGGGGATCGGCCCCCGCGCAGAACAGCATGCCCGTGATCATCGGCAGGAAGGTCAGCGCGGTTGAAAAGTCGGGCTGTTTGAGGATGAGAAACATGATCGGCGCGGCGATTGCCAGCGCGAGCAGCACGGTCGAGAAATCCTGCATGCGTCGCGCGCGACGGTCCAGAAAGTCGGCCAGGACCAGCACGACAAGCACCCGCGAAAGCTCCGCGGGTTGGAAACTGAAGCTCCCCAGGCGCAGCCACGCGCGATGTCCGCGCGCCGCCGTTCCCAAGATCAACACGGAAACCATCAGCGCCAGCGTGACGCCGTACACGATTTTAGACTGGTCCTGGAAAATCTGGTAGTTGAAGGCGAGCGTCAGAGTGAACAGCACTCCTCCCAACGCAAGCGCGATGAAGTGCTTCGTCCAGATCGCGTTGTAATATGAGGTCATATTCGCAGCCGAGAGAATGGCCAGCGTGCCGATTGCGACGAGACCAGCGACCGCGCCGACGAACGTCCAGTCGACGCGCCCGGACAAAGTCGACGGCACCCTGATGGGGCTCACCTGAGCGCTCCTGCGGACATCATGGGTTTCGGCGCGGCCGCGGGAAGACCGGCGCGGACCGCACGATGGGCGGCGCGCTCGGCCTCGCGGACTTCGCGCTCCGCGTCGGGGTCCGGCATGCCGAAGTAGGCCAATATCATCTTCTTGGCGACGGGGGCCGCGGTCACGCCTCCGTGGCCGCCGTTTTCCACCAAAACGGCCACCGCGATGGACGCGGGTTCCCCGGGGCGTGCCGCATAGGTGATGAACCAGGCGTGGTCCTCGCCGTGGGGATTTTGCGCCGTGCCCGTCTTGCCCGAAACGACGAGGCCCGGGATACGCGCGGGATAGCCGGTACCGGAGGATATCACGACCCTCAGGCCCTCTTGAACCTGGTCCCAAGCGGCATCCTTGGCGGCGACGACCGCGGCGCGCTCCGGTCTCTGCACGTAATCGGGACGTCCATCGGCATAGATAATTTTCCGCGTATAGTGCGGCCGCCATACGGTACCGCGGTTGGCTAAAGCCGCCGCGACGACCGCCATTTGTATGGGCGTCACCAAAAGTTCGCCCTGGCCGATCGCCAGATTCAGGGTGTCGCCGTCATACCAACTCTTATTCTTCGAACGACTGCGAGTCTCGGGACCGAACAGATGCCCGGCCTTCTCGCCGCGCAGGGCGACATTTGTCTTCGCTCCCAAGCCGAAAGCGCGCGCATAACGTTCGATGCGATCGCCGCCGGTCTTAAGACCCAAATTATAGAAGTAGACGTCGCAAGACTGAGCGAGGCCCATGATCCACGAAATGCGCTTATGGCCCTTGTGGTCCCAGCAGAGGAAAGTGTGCGAGCCCAGCTCGAAGCGGCCGGGGCAGAAGAAAGCGTCTGACGGCGTGATACGGCCCTCGTTAAGCGCGGCCAGGCCGACAATCGGCTTGAAAGTGGATCCCGGCGGATAGGCGCCGGCGATGGCGTTATTGAATTCGGGCAGGCCCTGGGCGCTGCGCTTGACTTCGCCGGGATCCGTCGAAAGCAGGGCATTCGGATCGAAGTCCGGCAGGGAGCTCATCGCCAGAATTTCGCCCGTACGGGGATCGATGGCGACTGCGGCACCGCGTCCGGTCGCGGTCTTACGGAGGCCGCCGTCGGCGGCTTTCTGAACCGCGGTATCGATGGTCAGGTAAATATTGCTGCCCGGCTCGGACGGCGTGCTGCCCAATTCGCCCTTGAGCCGGCCCTGGGCGTCGACTTCCATGCGCTTGCCGCCGTCATGTCCGCGCAGTTCGTCCTCGAACGCGCCCTCCAGCCCCATCTTGCCGATGCGCGAATCGGCGCGATAGCCTTTCGCCTTGCGCTCCCGCCACTCGCGCGGACCCATCTTTCCCATGAAACCGAGCAGGTGGCTGGCGAAGCGTCCGTACGGATAGTAACGGCGGGCTTCGTCGATGAGAGTGATGCCGGGATAGAGAGTCTGCAGTTCGCGCAACTGGAACATGGTGCCGCGCGGCAGATTTTCGGCTAGACGCACGGCGGACTCGTCGCGATCCGCCCGCTCCAATGTCTCGAGAAGCTCCTGCGGATCACGGTTCAGACGCCGTCCCAGTTCCTGGGCGAGCGGCTCTAAATCGCGGACGGACTGACCCTTGCGCGGCAGAAAGATCAACGAAGACGCGGCCTGGTTCGTGGCGATCTCCCGCCCTTCGCGGTCGTAGATGCGACCGCGCGGCGCATTCTGATAAATAGTCAAGGAGCTGTTGATGTCGGAGAGGCGTCGATACTCGGCCGCGTCCTTGAGCTGGAGTTGGGCCAAGCGCAGACCCAACACGGCGCCGATCAGGGAGATCGCCAACCATACGAGTTCAAGCCGTTCGCGTCCGCCGCCTCCGGCGTGATTCACAGGCCCCCCCAGGCTTCCCACGCCAGCGCGCCGATGAGCGCGACGGCCGCGTTCAAAAACGGCGCGGCGATGAAAGTCGGCCAGCCGACCCAAAAAAATGACTTCGCGAACACGTAACCAAGCCCGCCGATCGCAAACGCATAGCCCCATGAGATTAGAAACACGGTCGCGGCCAGGGGGCCGCCCGCGCGCAGGTCCATCTGGCGGCGGACCACGCCGGCGATATAGCCGGCAAGCGTGTAAAGGAGAGCGTTGGCGCCGAAGAGATCCGCGCGCAAGGTGTCGGAGTAGAGTCCCCACGCCCAACCGACGAACATCGCCACGACCGGACCGCGGCGCGCGGCCACCAGGACGGTTAAGGCGAGAAGAATCTGGGGCGCGGCGCCCCAATAAGCAAGATGAGTGTTCCACCACCACTGAAGGAACATGGCTCCGATGAACAGCAACATTCCGCGCACGAAGCTCATTGAGACGCCTCGACAAGGACGGGCGGAGCGGGCTCACCGGCTAACGGATGGGCGCGGAGAATAAGAACCTCCTGCAGCGAAGCGGCATCCAACGCGGGCGAGACATCAACGGATTGTAGGGCGAGAAATGGATCCCGCGGATTAACCTGGGCGACTCGTCCGATGAGCACGTCCGGCGGGAAAGTCACGCTTGTCGGCGAGGTGAAAACAATATCGTCCCCGACGATGCGCGCCTCCGAGTTCACGTAATTCATACGCAGGCGCGGTCCATCCTGGCCCTGAATAAGGCCCTCGTAGGTCCCGGACGAGAGGTACGCAGCCGCGGCGGAACGTTGGTCCGTCAGCAGCATCACCGTCGAAGAATGCGGGCGTACCTCGATGACGCGGCCGACGGCCACGACGGCGTCGTCCTTGCGTCCCAGCACGGGGTCGTTGAGCGAGACGCCGCGGTCCGCTCCGGCGTCGACGGCGACCGAGGCATACCAGCGCTGAGGATCCCGCTGCATGACGTGCGCCCAAACGGGATAGCGTCCGGCGGGCGTCTTGAGGCCGAGCGCGCGACGCAAGCGGCCGTTCTCCAACCCCAAGCTCTCGACGTCCGACTTAAGCCAGGCCATGCGGCGCAGTTCGTCCTGGAGGCGCCGGTTCTCGACGTCCGCCGACAGCAGCGCGCGCAGGTCCGACGGCGCCTGGGCAATCTTCTGATACCCGCGCTCGCCCTCATAGGAAATAGGGTCAAAAATGTAGCTCGCGCAGGCCTTGAGGGACCTGACGGGCGACGAAAGCGACAAGGACAGAAGGATCAGCGACAGCGTCGTGAGCACGCCCACGACATAATGTGCGATCCGCGTTTCGCGTTGCATGCGTTCCGGCCCCATGGGCTCGGGAATCCCGCGACGATCAGCGGAAAAGGCTGCGACCGGTCCGCTAAGACCGGTATCTGTAGGACGTGACGAAGTCGGGGCGCCGGTCCATGATATTGTCCAGTTCCTCGAGGAACTTTCCCGTACCGAGCGCGACGCAACTCAAGGGGTCCGCGGCACGATGCACCGGAAGTTCGGTCTCCTGACGGATCAAATCCGGCAATCCGCGCAACAAAGAGCCTCCCCCCGCAAGCATGATTCCGCGATCCACCAAATCCGCAGCCAATTCCGCTGGAGTCTCCTCCAGCGTGTTCTTGATCACATCGAGGATCAGCTGCACGGGCTCCATCAGAGCCTGACGCACCTCTTCCGATGTGATCAGTACCGTCTTCGGCAGGCCAGTGGCTTGATCCCGGCCTTTGACCTCCATAGTCTTCTCTTCCTTCAACGGGAAGACCGAGCCGATCTGTATCTTGACCTCTTCCGCCGTGGTCTCGCCGATCAGGAGGTTATACTTGCGTCTGAAATGCACCATCACGGCCTCGTCCATCTCGTCACCCGCGATATCCAGCGATTTGGAAACGACCAAGCCGCCCAGCGAGATAACCGCGGCTTCCGTCGTGCCGCCGCCGATATCGACGATGAAATTGCCGTGCGGCTCGGAAATCGGCAGGTCGGCGCCGATGGCGGCGGCCATGGGCTCCTCGATCAGGTACACCTGCCTGGCGCCGGCCTGCTCGGCCGACTCCTGCACCGCGCGGCGCTCGACCTCGGTGATACCCGAGGGGATGCCGATCACGACGCGCGGATGCAGCAAGGAACGACGGTTGTGCACTTTCCGGATGAAGTACTTGATCATTTCCTGCGTGACTTCGAAGTCGGCGATGACCCCGTTTTTTAAAGGACGCACGGCGACGATCGACGCGGGAGTCCGGCCGAGCATCCGCTTAGCCTCGGCCCCGATCGCGAGCACGCGGCGCGTCTCGCGATCTATGGCCACGACCGAGGGCTCTCTTAAAACAATCCCCTGCCCCTTCACATAAACCAGCGTGTTGGCAGTACCCAAATCGATACCCATATCGTTGGAGAACAGGCTGAAGAGGAAGTCAAGCATGTCGGTCCTTGTGCGCGGTCGCGGATTAGGAGACCAGCATGATCAGGCCGAGCTTGGCGTTGTCGCCCAGCCGCGGCGCGATCTTCAGGATGCGCGTATAGCCTCCGGGGCGCTGCGCGTAACGGGGCGCGATCACCTCGAACAGCTTCTTATACACGATTTTGTCGTGAATCTGGCGGCGCACCATGAAGTGCTCGCCCTTCTTCGCGTTGGTGATGAGCTTCTCGGCGTACGGCCGCAGCTCCTTCGCCTTGGCAAGAGTCGTCTCGATGCGCTCATGCTTGAACAGACTCGTGGCCATGTTTCGCAACAGCGATCGGCGGTGAGACCCGGTGATGCCGAGCTGGCGGCGGCCTAATGCTTTCGATGCCATAAAACTCCTTTATTTCCCCGGAATCAGGCGGCGGCGCCGACCTGCATGCCGAGCGACAGTCCCATATCCTTAAGGCGGTCCTTGATCTCATCGAGAGACTTCTTACCGAAGTTCTTCACGGCGAGAAGTTCCTCGTCGCGTTTTCCGACCAACTCGCAGATCGTGCGGATACGCGCGACTTTCAGGCAGTTCGACGCGCGGCTGGACAACTCGATCATCTCGATCGGCTGATTCAGAATCTCGCGCAACTTAGGGTCCAGACCGGCGATGGCGACGTCCGTCATGCCCGCGGCCGCCTCGTCCAAGCCGCCGACGGCGGAGGCGGCTTCGCCCTGATGTTCCTCCTCGGGGATGAAGATATTGAGCGATTCGCGCAATAACTTCGAGGATTGAATCAGCGCCTCGGCCGGGTTGAGCGAGCCGTCGGTCCATATCTCGAGGATCAGACGGTCGTAATCGGTCACCTGGCCGACGCGAGCGTTCTCGACATCGTAGTGGACCTTGATGACCGGCGAGAATAACGCATCGACCGGCAAAAACCCGGCGGCCCACTGGTTCTGCTGGCGGAGTTCCTCGGCGGGGACGTAGCCGCGGCCCTTGGATATCTCGATCTCCATGGCGATCTTGCCTCCCGCCTCCAAATGAGCGATCACAAGGTCGGTGTTGACGATCTCGATATTATCGTTTCCCTTGATGTCATTGGCGGTGACGATGCCTTCCTTGCTGACCGAAAGATAGACGGTCTCCGGGCCATTGGAGAAAAGCTTCACCCGCAATTTCTTGAGGTTCAGAAGAATATTCATCACATCTTCCTTCACCCCGGGCAACGCCTGGTACTCGTGCGTCGCCTTCTCGATGCGGACCGCGGTGACCGCGGCGCCCTCGAGCGAGGACAGCAACACGCGACGCAGGGCGTTGCCGACGGTATGCCCGTAGCCGCGCTCGTAGGGTTCGGCGACGAACTTAGCGTAGCTGTCCGACATCGTCTTCTCGTCGACGGACAGCTTCTGCGGCAGGATCAGTTCTTTGTAGGCCATAGTTTCTTCTCCGGTATCAGACTCGAACGGGGACGTTTCGCGGTATTATTCGGGCGTTAGCGGGAATAATACTCGATGATCAACTGGTCATTGATCGGGAACGACATCTCGGCGCGCTCCGGAATGCGAAGCACCTTGACCGAAAGCTCTCCTTCGTTGAACTCGATGAAACTGGGACGGTTGTTCAACTTTTTCGCGGTCTCCAAACTGAGCTTGACGCCGACGTTGTCTTTCAGCTTGCCGTTCAGCGAAATGACGTCGCCGGCCTTAACGGGATAAGAGGGAATACTGACCTTCTTGCCGCCGATTTTAATGTGACCGTGCCGGACAAGCTGGCGGGCGGTCTTGAGAGACGTGGACAAACCGGAGCGACGCACCACGTTGTCGAGGCGCAGCTCCAGGCCGCGGAGCAAATGGTCGCCGGAAGCCTCGCGGGCCTCCGAAGCGGCGGCGGCCGCGCGGGCGAACGGACGCTCGTTCATCTGGATCATGCGGCGAAGCTTCTGCTTTTCGCGCAGGCGGATCGAGTAAGCGGAGGGTTTACCCCGTTGCGGCTTGGCCATGCCCGGGATGCCCGGCTTTTTCTCGAGCACGCACTTCGTGTAGCACTTGTCGCCCTTGAGAAAAAGCTTCTGCTGTTCGCGGCGGCACAACTTGCATACGGCGTCGGTATAGCGGGACATCTCTTACACCCTCCTGGCTTTCGGCGGACGGCAGCCGTTATGCGGGATCGGCGTCACGTCCTTCAGGCTGACGACGAGGAGACCGGCGGCGCCCAGAGAGCGCACGGCCGTCTCGCGGCCCGGCCCTGGACCCTTGATGAACACGGCGACCTGCTTTACGCCCATTTCGACCGCCTTCTTGGCGACTTTTCCAGCCGTCACGCCGGCGGCAAAAGGCGTTCCCTTCTTGGTGCCGCGGAACCCGGAACCACCGGCCGTCGCCCAGGCGAGAACATCGCCGCGATCGTCGGTCAGAGTCACGATCGTGTTGTTGAAGGAGCACTGCACGTGCACCTTGGCGAAAGACACGGAACGCCAAGCCTTCTTACGAGGAGCCGCGGAAGGCGCAACCTTCGCAACGGCGGGTGTTTTTTCGTCAGCCATATTCAATCTCTCCTAAGTCCGTGCCTTACGCCTTGCCGGTGGGCGACGCGGCCTTGCCGACGCCGACGGTCTTGCGGCGACCGCGGCGCGTGCGGGCGTTGGTCTTCGTGCGCTGTCCGCGGGCGGGAAGGCTGCGACGATGGCGGTGGCCGCGGTAGGAACCGATCTCCGTCAAACGCGACATATGCGCCTGCGTCTCGCGGCGCAACTCGCCCTCGATCTTGTATTCCTTGGTCAGCAGATTATTGATCAAACCAATCTGTTGCTCCGTAAGATCCTTGACCCGGACTTCAGGCTTGACCACGCCGCTCAACTTCGCCATGACCTCTTTCGCGCGGGACTTGCCCACGCCGTACAGATAGGTCAACGCCACATCGATCCGCTTATTTTTCGGAAGGTCGACACCGGACACACGCGCCATACTCGTTTTCTCCTTTGGTCCTTGCTAAATCTGATCAGCCCTGACGCTGTTTGTGCTTGGGGTTCGAACACAAGACGCGGACGACGCCGTTGCGCTTCACGATCTTGCACTTCTGGCAGATGGGCTTCACGCTCGCTCTGACTTTCATCTCATTACTCCCGATAAGTGATGCGTCCCCGCGACAGGTCATAAGGGGACAATTCGATGCGTACTTTGTCGCCGGGCAGGATCTTGATGTAATGCATGCGCATCTTCCCGGAGATGTGGGCCAGCACGACTTTCCCGGGCGCGATCTCGACGCGAAACATCGCGTTCGGCAGCGCTTCCAGGATATTTCCTTCCACTTCGATTTTCTCTTCTTTCGTCATCAAATCCTACTGGGCAGGGTGAGGATGTCGTAACCCGTCTCGGTCACCGCGACGGTGTGCTCGAAATGGGCGGATAGCGCGCGGTCTTTCGTGACCGCGGTCCAGCCATCCTCAAGCGTCGCGACTTCGGGGCGCCCAAGATTTACCATCGGTTCTATTGCGAGCGTCATGCCGGCCTTCAAGCGCGGGCCGGTGCCGGCTTTGCCGTAGTTCGGTATCGGAGGTTCCTCGTGCAGCCTGCGGCCGATGCCGTGGCCGACGAACTCGCGCACGACGCCATAGCCCTCGGCCTCGGCGTGCCGCTGGACGGCCGCGCCGATATCGCCGATGCGCGCCCCGGCTTTCACCGCGGCGAGGCCTTTGTCCAGGGACTCGCGCGTGACGCGGATGAGCTTGGAAGCCTCTTCGGAAATGTTGCCTACCCCGACGGTCACGGCGGAGTCTCCATAGAACAGATCGACGGTCGCGCCGAAGTCCAGACCGACGATATCGCCGTCTTTCAGTTTTCGAGCGTCGCTCGGAATGCCGTGCACGACTTCATGGTTGATCGAGACGCAGATGACGCCTGGAAAACCGTGGTAGTTAAGAAACGCGGGCTTGGCTCCGCGCTTCTTGAGTTCCTCGCGCGCGATCTGATCGATCTGGCCGGTGGTCATGCCCGGTTTGATCGCGCCCTGAAGAACGACGAGGATATCGGCGACGATGGCGCCGGCGCGGCGCATGATCGATATCTCCTCAAGAGTCTTTAATTCGACGGCCTTTTCCATGAACATGCCTAACGAGCCGCCTTCACCGACTCGATCAGGACGAAAAGTTCTTGCGAGACCGCCTCAGGAGCGCGGTTCGAGTCGATTTCCTTCATGATCTGTTCGCCTTTATAATAGGCGACAAGCGGATGGGTCTGATCTTCAAAGACCATCAAGCGCTTTTTCGCGGTCGCTTCGGAGTCGTCCTCGCGCTGGATGACTTGGCCCCCGCACTTATCACAAACGCCCGCGGCCTTCGGCGGACGGCTTACCTCGTTATAGACCTCGGCGCAGGTCTTGCATATGCGGCGCGAGGTCATACGCTTAACCGCCTCCGCGCCCGGCAAGGTCAGGTAAACGACGAGCGCGACTTCGGAGCCGGACCGCTTAAGGATACGGTCGAGGCCTTGGGCCTGATCGACGGTCCGCGGAAATCCGTCGAGAAGATACGGCCCGGGGCCGTCTATCTTGCCTGCGACCATCTCGATGACGATCTCATCGGGGACCAACTTGCCGGACTTCACGTATCCCTCGGCCCTCTTGCCTAACTCGGTGCCTCGGGACATCTCGGCGCGGAAAATGTCTCCGGTCGCCAGGTGCTTGAAGCCGAACTTCGAGACCAGGAGTTGGGACTGGGTTCCCTTACCCGAGCCCGGCGCGCCGAGAAGGATAACGATCACGACGGCTGCCCTCCGCCCTGGCCCTGATCTCCGATGTTGAACCAACGGCCCTGGATGCGGCCCTTTTTAAGGAAGCCTTCGTAGTGGCGCATGATCATCTGCGCCTCGATCTGGCCCATCGTGTCGAGAGCGACGCCGACGACGATGAGCAATGAAGTTCCTCCGAAAAAGAACGGGACATTGAAGTTGCGGCGGAGGACGTCGGGCAGGACCGCGATGCCCGCGACGAAAAGCGCGCCGCCAAGCGTGATCCGCTCCAGCACCCACTCGATGTATTTCGAGGTAGGCTCGCCGGGACGGATTCCGGGGATGAAGCCGCCCGACTTCTTGAGGTTCTCAGCCAGGTCCTCCGGATTAATGGACACGGAGTTATAGAAGTAACAGAAGAATATGATCAGCGCCGCATAGACCGCGTCATAGGCCCAGTTGCCCCGGTTCATGACTTCCATGATCTTCTGGCCCCAGCCGGAGGCGGGGAAGAACTGGGCGACGGTCATGGGCACGGCCAGCAAGGATACCGCGAAGATGACCGCGATGACGCCGGACTGATCGACTTTCAGGGGCAGGTAACTCTGGGAGCCGCCGTACATGCGTCGGCCGACGACGCGCTTGGCGTACTGCACGGGAATCTTGCGTTGGGCCGTCTCGACCCAAACGACGGAAACGACGACCGCGAGCAGCGCGGCGATGATGGCGATCGCGCTGAACAGACCGATCTCCTCGACACGGACGAGTTCGAATAGACTCATCGCGCCGGCGGGAATCCGCTCGACGATGCCTGCGAAAATGATCAGGGACACCCCGTTGCCGATGCCCATCTCGGTGATCTGCTCTCCCAGCCACATCACGAAGATGGTTCCGGCGGTCAGAGTCAGGACGGTCACGCAGTAGAAAAACCAGTCGGGATTCGGAACCACGGGAATGCCGCCGGGCACCGGCATCTTGGTGATGGCCAGCGTGAGGCCGAAAGATTGAAAGATCGCGAGGAACAAAGTCAGGTAGCGCGTGTAGTTGTTGAGCTTGCGCCGTCCCAACTCGCCTTCCTTGGCCAGACGGTCCAAAACGGGGAACACATGAGCGCCCTGGAGGAGGCTGACGATAATGGAGGCGTTGATGTACGGCATCACGCCCATCGAGAAGATCGAAAAGCGCCCGAGAGCGCCGCCGGAGAACGTATTCAAGAACCCGAGCAGACTCCCCGACTGAGCGTTGAAGATGGCCCTGATGGCGTCGCCGTTGACGCCCGGGATCGGGATGGACGCGCCGACGCGGAACAACGCCAAGGCTCCCAAAGAGAAGCCTATGCGCTTGCGCAAGTCGGGGACGTCGAACAAATCCGCGATGCCCGCCATCTTAGGCCTTGACGACCTCGGCCGAACCGCCGGCCTTCTCGATCTTGGATTTCGCGCCGGCGGAGAACGCATGGGCGGAGACCTTCAGCTTGCGGCTGAGTTCGCCGTCTCCGAGGATTTTTACGGGCCGCTTGCCTTTCACAAGACGATGCATGCGCAGGTCTTCGACGCCGATCTCGCTTTTATTCTTAAAGACTCGCTCCAGCGTCTCCAGATCGACCAGCTGGTAGGTGACCTTGAACATGCCGTTGGTGAAACCGCGCTTGGGGATTCGGCGCAACAAAGGGGTCTGACCGCCTTCAAAGCCGACGAGCTTTCCGTCGCCGGAGCGGGAGCGCTGGCCCTTCTGGCCGCGCGTCGCGGTCTGGCCGGTGCCGGAGCCCTCGCCCATGCCGAGCCGCACGCGACGGCGGCGCGCGCCGGGAGTGGGTTCCAAGTTTGAAAGAGTGATCGGGGTCGTGTTGGTCATGGCGTTTATCCGCTGCGCTTACTTGCCGCGCAGCCTGGCGACGTCTTCTTTGGTGCGAAGTTGCTTGAGGGCCTCGAAGGTCGCTCCGACGGTGTTGAACGGATTCGACGAACCGAGACTCTTCGTTAAAATATTTTTGATGCCCGCGGCCTCGAGCACCGCGCGCACGCCGCCGCCGGCGATGACGCCGGTGCCGGGGGCGGCCGGCTTCATCCAGACGACGCCGGAGCGGTACTTGGCGACGATCTCGTGCGGGATCGTGTCGCCGACCATCGGGAACTTCACGATGTTCTTGCGCGCCGCGGCGTTGCCCTTCATGATCGCGGCCTGGACTTCCTTGGCTTTGCCGAGCCCATAGCCGACCGAGCCGGCGCCGTCGCCGACCACGACGAGCGCGGAAAACGAGAACCGCTTGCCGCCCTTGACGACCTTGGCGACGCGGTTGATCGCGACGACGGTCTCCTTGAAGCCGCCTTCCTCACGCTGCTCATTCCGATTGCGGCGCGGGCCGCGAGGGCCGCGGCGTTCGCCTCCACGGTCGCCGCCGCGGTGATCGCGCTCGGCGCCCGCCTGGGGCTGGGGAGGGACGGGTTGCTGGGGAACCGGCTGGGTTTCGGTGCTCATTAAATCATTCTCCGTTAGAACTCGAGTCCGGCGGCGCGGGCAGCATCGGCCAAGGCCTTGACGCGGCCATGGTAGACGTACGCTCCGCGGTCGAACATGACCTGTTTGACCCCGGCCTTGATCGCCTTCGCCGCGATAGCCGAGCCGACCTGCTTGGCGGCGTCGATGCTCTTTGCGGACTTGGCGGCCTTCTTGAGGCCCTCATCCAGCGACGACGCGGCGGCCAGGGTGACGCCTCTGGCGTCGTCGATCACCTGCGCGTAAATATACTTCAGGCTGCGGTGCACCGACAAGCGCGGACGCTCGCCTCGGTGCTCAAACAGGCGCTTGCGGTTGGCCTTGCGGCGGTGCTCATAACGGGTCCATTTGTCTTTCATGGCTTATTTCTTGCCTCCCGCTCCGGCGGTCGCGCCCGCCGCCGTCTTGCCGGCCTTCTTGCGGACGTATTCGCCCTGATATCGTATTCCGGTCTGCTTGTAGGACTCGGGCTTGCGCAACTCACGAATCTTGGCGGCGGTGGAACCGACAAGGTCCTTGCTGATTCCCGACACGGTGATCATGGTCTTCTTGGGGTCTACGACGAGCGTGATGCCTTTGGGCGCCTCGAACAGAACCTTGTGCGACTTGCCGAGCGAAAGCTCCAGCTTTTGGCCGGCGAGCTCCGCGCGGAAGCCGAGCCCATGGATCTCGAGGACCTTGGTGTAGCCGGAGGCGACGCCCTGGATGAGGTTGTTGAGGCGCGCGCGGGTCATGCCCCAGATGGCCGACGCGTCCTTGGCCGCGGCCAAGTCGGCCGTGAGAAGGACCTTGCCGTCCTTGATCTCGGCCTGGACGTAGGGGTGAAGGGGCTCCTGGAGCTCTCCCTTCGGACCCTTGGCGGTGACGACGCCGGCATCCAGCTTGACCTGGACTCCGGACGGTATGACGACGGGCTGCTTTCCGATTCGTGACATAGGGGTCACCAGACCTGACAGAGAATCTCGCCGCCGACCTTCTTTTCCTTCGCCTGGCGGTCCGTCATGATGCCCTGCGAGGTGGAGAGGATGGTCACCGCGAAGCCTCCGCGCACGCGCGGAATGTCCGTATACGATTTATAAACGCGCAATCCCGGCTTGGAAACGCGCTTGATTCCGCGGATGACGCATTCCTTCGTCGGCGAGTACTTGAGGAACACGCGGATCGTGCCGCGCTTGTTGGTCCCGTTGTACAGGGACTTATAGTTGGCGATGAAGCCCTCGTCCTTGAGAACACGGACGACTTCCAGCTTCATCTTGGACATCGGGACGTCCACGCGGTCCTTCTGGCGGACGTTCGAGTTGCGGATGCGGGTGAGCAGGTCGGAGATGGGGTCCATGATTACCTTACCAGGAGGATTTCTTCACGCCCGGCAGGAGACCGCCGTGCGCCATTTTTCGGAAGCACATGCGGCACAGGCCGAAGTCGCGGTAAAACGCGCGGGGCCGGCCGCAGATCTGGCAGCGGTTGCGATGCCGCGTCGAGAACTTTGGAGTCTTCACCATTTTCGCACGCCAAGCTGTGGTCGCCATTTTTAGTTCCTCGTCGCGGCCGTCGCGGCCTGCTTGAACGGCATCCCGAGCTCCTTGAGGAGGTCGAGGCTGAAAACATCCTGGCCGCCGTCGATCACAAACGAGATGTTCATGCCGCGCTGCTGAGGCACGCGCTCGCTGTTGACTTCGGGGAAAATCAACTGCTCCTTCAGACCCAGGTTGAAGTTCCCGGAGCCGTCAAAACCCCTGGGCTCGAGACCGCGGAAGTCCCGGATGCGGGGAATGGCGACCGTAATCAGACGGTCCAGGAACTCCCACATGCGGTCGCCGCGAAGGGTGACGCGCACGCCGATCGGCATGCCCTCGCGCAACTTGAAATTCGAGATCGATTTCGTGGCTTTGCGAATCTGCGGAAGCTGTCCGGTGATCAGCGCAAGCTCTTCACGGGCATTGTCGAGCATCTGGACGTTGTCGCGAGCCTCGGAGACGCCGATGTTCACGACGATCTTCTTGAGCCGCTGAACCTGGTGCGGGTTCTTAAGTCCGTGCTTTTCCATCAGCGCGGGGATGACGTTTTCCTTGTACAAAGCCTTCATGCGCGGCGTCGGATGTTCGGTCTCGCGACCGTCGGCATTCACGGCGTAAGCCGGGCCGGCGGTCTTGGAGGCCTGCTTCTCGAGGCCGGCCTTCTTCGCGGCGGCGGCGGCTTTCGCCGCTTTCGCCGCTTTTTCGTCGGGAGTCTTTTCAGCCATTGTATTAACCTGCTTCCTTTTAGGCGATCGTCTCGCCGGACTTCAGCGCGACGCGGACCTTATCGCCGTTCGGCTGGATTTTGATGCGCACGCGCGTGGGCTTTCCCGTCTTGGGATCGGCGAGCATCACCTTCGACAGGGCGAGCGGGGCCTCGATCTTCACGAGGCCGCCGGCGTCCGTCTGCGTGGGCTTCTTGTGCTTCGTAACGATGTTGACCTTGGATACGAGTACGCGGGCGGGCTTGAAGCCGTCGCCCGGGAGAACCTCAAGGACCTCTCCGGTCTTCCCCTTGTCTTTTCCGGAGATGACGACGACCTTGTCGTTCTTTTTGATCTTGTACTTAAACTTCATAGTCAGACGACCTCCGGCGCGAGGGAGACGATCTTCAAATAATCCTTGTCGCGCAACTCTCGGGCCACGGGCCCGAACACGCGCGTGCCTTTGGGCTCATTCTTGTCATCGATCAGACACGCGGCGTTGTCGTCGAAAGAGACGTAGGTGCCGTCAGGCCGACGCAGATTGCGCTTGCAACGCACCACGACCGCCTTGACGACCTGCCCCTTCTTGATCGCGCCGTTAGGGAGCGCGTCTTTCACGGTGCAAACTATGATGTCTCCAAGGCTGGCGTAACGACGGTACGAGCCTCCCATCACGTGAAAACACTGGAGTTTGCGGGCTCCCGAGTTGTCGGCGACGTTCAGCATCGTTCGAAGCTGGATCATATTACTTCACCTCGGCGGCTTTGGGGGCGGCTTTCACGACTCGCACCAAGCGCCAACGCTTCAGCTTCGAGAGCGGACGAGTGCTGGAGATCTCAACGACATCCCCCTCGCGGGACTGATTGCCCTCGTCGTGCACATGGAACTTGCTCGACTTGGTCATGACCTTCTGGTAGAAGGGGTGGCGGACCGATCTTGTCACACGAACGGTGCGCGTCTTATTCATTTTATCGGAAACGACGATTCCTTCCATGGTCTTGCGGTGGCCACGGTCTTCAGCGACGGCGGCGGGAGCGGGAGCGGCGGCGGTCTTCGTCACTTCGCGGCCTCCTTCGTGGTCTTCTTCCCCCGGACTTTCGGGGCTGAACCATTTACTTCGGTTATGCGGAGATAGGTCTTAAGCCGCGCGATTTCGCGGCGGAGATGACGCAACTCGATCGGGCTTTTCAGCGGGGCGACGCTGTGCTGGAACTCGAGTTTCGCACGCTTGTCGAGGGCGGCGCGAAGCTCTTTATGGAGTTCGGCAACCCCGAGAACCGACTTATCCTGCGCGGCGGCGGTCTTCTTCTTGTCGGCCATGTTAGATATGCTCGCGGACGATGAACTTGGTCTTGATCGGCAATTTGTAGGAGGCCATCTTGAGGGCCTTCTTGGCTTCGTCGACGGTGAGTCCTTCGACCTCGAAGAGAACCCGGCCCGGGCGGACGACGGCGGCCCAATGATCCGGCGCGCCCTTGCCCTTGCCCATGCGGGTCTCGGCGGGATGTTTCGTGATCGCCTTGTCGGGGAAAATGCGGACCCACAGCTTGCCGCCCTTCTTAAGATGACGGCTGATGGTGACGCGGCTGGACTCGATCTGGCGGGCGGTGACCCACTTCGGCTCGAGAGCCTTGAGCCCGAACTCGCCGAACGCGAGGGCGATGCCGCGCTTGGCCGGACCCTTGATGCGCGGGTGGCTGTGCGGCTTGCGGTACTTAACGCGCTTGGGCATCAGCATGTTACTTGCCCCCCTCGATCTTCTCGGCGGCGGCCAGCGCCGCATCGGGGACCGGGGCGCCGGCCGGGGCCTCCCCGCTCTCGACGGCCATCGCGGCGGCCGCGAGCGCGGCCTCCTTCTTGGCCATCTGCTGCAGTTCCTTGAACGATTTCACGAAGTGCTGCTTCTTAAAGATCCAGACCTTCACGCCGATGAGACCGGCGCTGGTCATCGCTTCCGCCGTCCCGTAGTCCACATCGGCGGCATAAGTGTGCAGGGGCACGCGGCCCTCGCGGTTCCATTCGCGACGCGAGATCTCGGCGCCGTTGATGCGGCCGGAGACCATGACCTTGATGCCGAGCGCGCCGGATTGGAGGGTGCGCTCCATCGCGCGGCGCATGGCGCGACGATGAGCGATGCGTTTCTCCAACTGGACCGCGATCGACTCCGCGACGAGACGGCTATCGAGTTCGGGGTCCTTGATCTCCATGACGTTGACGTACGTCTTGCGGGACGTCATGGCTTCGACGTTCTTACGCAAGGCCTCGATGTCGGCGCCCTTCTTGCCGATGACGACTCCGGGGCGAGCGGTATGGATGTTGACGCGCAGATAAGAACCCGCGCGCTCGATGCCGACCCAGCTGACCGCGGCGGCGCGGAAGGTATTGCGCACCAGGTTGCGGATCTTGAAGTCTTCGCCGATCAGCGCCGGCATGTCCTTCGTGGAGAACCATTTGGACTGCCAGTCGTGGATGTAGCCGAGACGCAGCGCGTTCGGATTGGTTTTATTACCCATGATTACTTCCTCTTTCCGTTTACGCGCTCGTCGGAAACGACCACCGTCAGGTGGCAGACCTTGCGCTTGAACGTGTACGCCCGCCCCTGCGGCGCGGGCAACATGCGCTTCATATTTCCCATAGGGCCCATCGTGGACCAGCAGGACTTGATGTAGACCTTCTGCGGGTCGACCGAGCGCCCGGCTTTCGCGGACTGGGTGACCAGGTTCGCGGCGGCGGAGCGGACGGCCTTGGAGATCATCGTCGAGCAGATGCGCGGGATCATCGGCAGGAGGCGCTCGGCCTCCAGGACGGATTTCCCACGAATCTCCTTGAGGACCTGCGCGACCTTGCGCGTCCCGTATCTCTGAAATCGAGCGTGTGCGGTGGCTTCCATGGCTATACCTTTCTATTGACCGTTCAAGACCTTAGGTCTTGGCGGTGGAATCCTTCGAAGTTCCGCCGTGCGCCTTGAAGAAGCGCGTGAACGAGAACTCGCCGAGCTTGTGTCCGACCATTTGCTCGGTGACGTACACAGGCAGGAACTTGCGGCCGTTGTGGACGGAGAACGTATGCCCGACGAAATCCGGAGTGATCGTGCAATGACGCGACCACGTCTTGATCGGCTTCTTTTCGCCGGCGGCGTTCAACTTCTGGACCTTCTTAATCACGTTCGGGTCGACGTAGGGACCCTTCTTGGTGGATCGGCTCATATCATTTTCTCTCTATCAGCCCGCATGGGACGCCGAGCGGCGACGGTCGGAGACGATCATCCAGCCCCAGACCTTCTTCTTGTTGCGGGTTTTAAAACCCTTGGACAGTTGGTTCCACGGCGAACGCGGATGGTTATTGCCCTTCGATTTTCCGCGGCCGCCGCCGAGCGGATGGTCGGTCGCGTTCATCGCTCCTCCGCGAACGGTCGGACGGATGCCTCGATGGCGCGAGCGCCCGGCTTTACCCAGATCGATCGTGTTGTGTTCGGTGTTGCTGACCTGGCCGATCGTCGCGTAACAGGCGTCGGGAACCATGCGAACCTCGCCCGACGGCATCTTGATCTGCGCGTAACCGGCATCCTTCGCCATCAACTGAGCCTGGGAGCCCGCCGAACGCATCATCTGCGCGCCCTTGCCGGGATTCAACTCGACGTTATGGATGAAAGTGCCTTCAGGGATGTTTTTGATCGGCAACGCGTTTCCGATCTTGATTTCGGAAGCGGGCCCGCTGACCACCGCGTCGCCGACCTTGAGGCCGACGGGATGGATGATATAGCGCTTCTCGCCGTCGGGGTAGTTCAACAGGCAGATGCGCCCGGTTCGGTTAGGATCGTACTCGATCGTCATCACCTTGGCGGGGATGCCGACCTTGTCGCGCTTGAAATCGATGATGCGGTAAGCGCGCTTGTGGCCTCCGCCCTGGTGGCGGACCATGATAGTGCCGGTGTTGTTGCGGCCGCCCGTGCGGACGACCTTCTTCACCAGGCTCTTCTCGGGCCTGCTGGCGGTCAATTCGGAGAAGTCGGCCGAGGACATCCCGCGGCGCGAGGGCGTGTACGGCTTATAGGTCTTGATCGGCATTGGATTCTACCTCAGGAAGCGGACGGCTGGGCGAAGTCGATCTTCTGCCCCTTCGCGACGGTCACGATCGCCTTCTTCCAGTCGGGAAGCACGCCTCCGCCCCGACCGACGCGGCGGAACTTTCCGTGGACGAGCATGGTGCGGACCTTCTCGACCTGCACCTTAAAGAGCTTCTCGACGGCGAGCTTGATGTCGGTCTTCGTGGCCCCTGGAGCGGCCTCGAAGAGGTACTGGTTATGCTGGTCCTGGATGCGGGTGCCGCGTTCCGTCAGGAGCGGTCGGACCAAGACGCTGTGAATGGATTTTTCGGACATGATCGTTTACCTTAGTTCCAGCGCGCGCCAAGCTTCTCAAGCGCCGGCTGGGTGATGATGAGCTTCTTGCACTTCAGGACCTCGTACGCGTTGACGTCGGCGGCGAGGACCAAAGCGACGGAAGGGATGTTCTTGCTGGCCCGCTTGAGCGCGGGGCTCGGGGCGTCGAGGACTATGAGCGTGCGGCCTTCGGCTCCCAGCTTGACGAGCATTCCGGCCATCAACTTCGTCTTGGCTTCTTTGAGGACAAGTTCCTTGACGCAGATGAGACCGCCGTCTTGGGCGCGGGCCGACAGGGCTTGAGCCAGGGCAAGCCTCGCCTTCTGGCGCGGAAAATCCAAGTGCGAACCGTAGCCGGAACGAGGCCCATGGATGATCGCGCCGTGGCGCCATAGCCCCGAGCGAATCGAACCCGCGCGAGCCCGACCGGTGTGCTTCTGCTTCCACGGCTTCTTGCCGCCGCCGGAAACCTCGGTCCGACTCTTGGTGTGCGCTCCGTATTGGCGCTGGTTGGCGAGATAGACGGTGACGTACTCATGCAGGAAGCGCCGCGACGGCTTATGCCCGAATATCCCCTCCGGGAGCGCGACTTGCCCGACTTCTTTTCCGCTGACGTCGATGATCTTGGCTTCCATGTCCCTTTCTCCGGCTTACTTCTTGGCGCCGGGCTTGACGGCGGCCTTGATGATGTTGCCCATTTTGTCCTTCTTGACGGTAGACTTGATCTGCTCGGTACGCACCTTCTTGCTCATGTAGGTCTGGTGGATGGTGACCAAACCGCCGCGCGCGCCGGGGACGGCGCCCGCGATGTAGATCAGGTTCCGCTCGGAATCGATCTGGACGATCTCGAGCTTAATGGTCGATAGAGTCGTATCGCCGTAATGCCCCGCCATGCGCTGACCGGGCATGACGCGACCGAGCGAGCGCCGCGAAGCGAGCGACCCCGGGGAGCGCTGCTTGTCCGACGCGCCGTGGGAAGCGGGCAGGCCTTTGAAATTATGGCGCTTCATGACGCCGGCGAAGCCTCGGCCCTTGATGACACCCTGGACATCGACGTAATCGCCGGGCTTGAAAGCGACGTCGGCGGCGACGATTTGCCCAGCCTCGAGTCCTTTCGTGTCATCGACGCGAATCTCGCGGACGTAACGCTGGGTCGGTACGCCGGCTTTTTTGAACTGGCCGAGCTGCGCCTTCGTGACCGTTTTATCGCGGCGGGCGCCGAAACCCAATTGAACGGCGTTATAGCCGTCGGTGGAATCCGCCGTCTTAACCCGCAGGATGGGACACGGCCCCGCCTTCACGACGGTGACATCGTAAAGGTTCTGGTCCTTCGGATGATAGATCTGCGTCATCCCGACTTTCTCGCCCAAAATGGCATGGAAGGTCGCGGGAGCTTTTTTGGCTCCGTCGTTCTGCACCGGCGTCGTCGCTTGCGCTTCGCTCATGATTCCCTCAAAGGCAAAAAAGTTCCCTACGGACGGAAAGCCTGGAAAAAGGCCGTCCCCTTCAAACTCGATGAGACTAGAGCTTGATTTCGACGTCGACGCCCGCGGGCAGATCGAGCTTCATCAACTCGTCCACCGTCTTGGACGTCGTCGAGTTCAGCTCGATGAGGCGCTTGTGGACTCTCATCTCGAACTGCTCCCGCGACTTCTTGTCGACGTGCGGAGACCGCAACACCGTGTACTTCTTAATATGTGTAGGCAACAGGATGGGACCGGACACGACAGCTCCCGTACGCTGGGCCGTCTCGACGATTTTACCGACGCTGGCGTCAAGGACGCGGTGGTCGTAAGCGCGGAGGCGGATGCGGATTCTCTGTTGCGGATTATTGGTCTCGGCCATGATTATACCTTATTCCTATGTCGTTTGACTAGCTGAGAATATCGGCGACGACGCCGGCGCCAACCGTGTGGCCGCCCTCGCGAACCGCGAAGCGCAGGCCCTTCTCCATCGCGATCGGGCAGATCAACTCGCACTCGATGTCGATGTTGTCTCCCGGCATGACCATCTCCACGCCCGCCGGCAGCGTGACCGCCCCGGTGACG
>CAIQSZ010000324.1 GCA_903874575.1 uncultured Elusimicrobia bacterium | reverse complement strand
AGTTCGTAGTGGAAGGTCGGGTCGTATGACACGCAGTTCGGAATCATGGCGGCTTGCAGATGGCTATGACCATCTTCGTGCTGCAGGCCTTCGCCGTTCAGCGTGGTACGGCCGGCCGTGGCACCCAGCAGGAAGCCGCGGGCACGGCTGTCGCCAGCGGCCCAGGCCAGGTCGCCGATGCGCTGGAAACCGAACATCGAGTAGTAGATGTAGAACGGAATCATCTGTACGCCGGTGACGCTGTAAGAGGTCGCGGCGGCGAGCCAGGACGAGAATGCCCCGGCTTCGTTGATGCCCTCCTCCAGAATTGGTCCGGCCTTCGATTCCTTGTAGAGCTTGCGCAGCACCGCGGTCGCCGCGTCCTTGAAGGGCTTGCCGCCCTTCATGGCCGCGTCGATCAGCTTCTTGGTCTCGATGAGCTGTCCGGCCACGATCGTGTTCAGCGTCGTGATCGGGATCGCGTTGTTGAAGGACGCGCCGACCGCGCGGAACTCGAACTTGTTGCCCGTGAAGGCGAACGGCGAGGTCCGGTTGCGGTCCGTGTTGTCCTTGAGCACCGGCGGGATCTTGTCGATGCCGAACGGAATCCACATCGGGTCGAGCTGCTTGGTGGTCGCGCCCTTCTCGAGGTCGTTGAGGACCTCGGTCAGCTGGGCTCCCAGGAACACCGACATGATCGCCGGCGGCGCCTCGTTGGCGCCCAGACGGTGATCGTTGCCCGAGCTGGCGATGGACGCGCGCAGGAGCAGGCTGTGCTCGTGCACGGCCTTGATGATCGAGACCAGCACGATCAGGAACTGCAGGTTCTCCTGGGGCGTGGCGCCGGGGGTCAGCAGGTTCTTGCCCGTGTCGGTGCCCAGCGACCAGTTGTTGTGCTTGCCCGAGCCGTTGACGCCCGCGAAGGGCTTCTCATACAGCAGGGCCGCCAAGCCGTGACGCGCCGCGACGCGCTTCATCACGTCCATGACGAGCTGGTTGTGGTCGACGGCGACGTTCGCCTCCTCGAAGATCGGCGCGCTCTCGAACTGGTGCGGCGCGACCTCGTTGTGGCGCGTCTTCAAGGGAACGCCCAGCTTGTACAGCTCGTTCTCCATGTCCGTCATGTACTCGAAGACCCGGTCCTTGATGGAGCCGAAGTAATGGTCCTCGAGCTGCTGGCCCTTCGGCGACGCCGCGCCGAACAAGGTGCGGCCCGCGAGCAGAAGGTCGGGGCGAGCGTCGAAGTACTTCTGGTCGATCAGGAAATACTCCTGCTCGGCGCCGAGCGTCGAGACGACCTTGCGTACGTCGCTCTTGAAGTACGCCAGGATGCCCAGCGCGGCGTTGTTCAGCGCCTCGATGGAGCGCAGCAAAGGCGTCTTCGTGTCGAGCGCGTGGCCCGTGTAAGAGACGAAGCAGGTCGGGATGCAGAGCGTGTTGCCGCCGTCGGACTCGAGGATGAACGCGGGAGACGTGGGATCCCACGCCGTGTAGCCGCGCGCCTCGAAAGTGACGCGCAGGCCGCCCGACGGGAAGGAGGAGGCGTCCGGCTCGGCCTGCACCAGCATCTGGCCCGTGAAAGTCTCGAGGACGGCCCCCTCGCCCGTGGTGTCGATGAACGCGTCGTGCTTCTCGGCGGTGGCGCCGGTCAGCGGCTGGAACCAATGGCAGTAGTGCGTCGCGCCCTTCTGCATCGCCCACGTCTTCATCGCCGAGGCGACGGCGTTGGCGGCGTCGAGGTCGAGGCGCTGCCCCCTCTCGATGGCGTCCTGAACGCGGCGGAAGGTCTCCTTCGGCAGAAGCAGCTTCATCGTCTCCAAACCGAACACGTTGCAGCCGTAGTATTCGGAGATTTTAGCGTTGGCGGCGGGCTTGGGGCGAGACTTGGCGGTCATATCGACGAGGGCTCCGTGGGGCATGAGTGGTTTCTCTCCATGCAGGTTCGGCGTTCCGACGGGGCCTTTCCCGGGGCGACTTGTATCGCCGCCTGCGGGCCTTCTCCCCGTCGGGGACAGGATACTTTTTTGAGCCCTCCAAGTCCATAAGAACGGGCCCCGGCCCTTGACGAAACGGGCCGAAGCCGCTACGCTTGCGGCATGGAAAATCCAGCGCCCTCCCCCGCCGCCGTTCCCGCCGCACTTTCCCCCGTCGGAGACCTCCTATCCTCGGGCGCGAACGTCACGCTTGAAAACGCCGGAGCCCTCTTAGGCGTGTGGGCCGCCTGCCATCTCCCGGCGCAGGCCCTCGGCTTCGTGGTCGGCATGACGACGGGCCTGGTGGACAAGGCCTCGCTTCAAACCAGCCTGGAAACTCATGATTTCGGCCGGCTCGCCGCGCTGGCGGCGGTCGGACTCTTCGGGATGGCGCTGGGCATGCTCGGCTACGCGACGAGCATCCTGCTGGCCGCGCGGGCGCTCCGCGGCCAGGCGGTCGTGCTGGGAGATCTGCTGGTCGAAGGCGTGGGGCGGACGATCTCGGTGATGTTCGCCTCGCTCGTCGTGGGCGTCTGCGTCGGCTTGGGCGCCATGGCGCTGATTCTTCCCGGACTTTACCTGCTGTTGCGTCTGTTCCTGACGGTGACGGCGACCTGCGTGGACGGCCTCGGCCCGCTCTCGGCGTTCGGCCGCAGCTGGGCTCTGACGCGCGGACGCTTGCGCGGAAGCGCGGCCTTTCTCGGAGCGCTCTTCGTCATCGGCCTGCTGACGGGCGCGGCGCTGATCGCGGCGAGCCTGGTGCTGCGGATGATCGGAGGGGTCGCCGGCCCGGCCGGGGGCGCGCTGGCCGGGCTGGTCGTCAACCTGTTCCAGTTCATGGTCTCGGCCTGGGGCGCGGCCTGCATGACCAAGTTCTACCTGGAGCTGGCCGACCTCCCGCCGCCGGCCTAAGACCGGCGCGCAGGCGGGAAAAAGACGGCGGCGTCAGTCCGCTTCCTCGACCTCGACGGCCGCGTGCCTGCCCGACGACGGGAGCGGGCCGGAGTTGAACTCCGGCTTATGCTTGGCGATGAGCGCGCCCGCGATATCCTTGAGTTCGTCGGCGTCCGCGGCGTCGGTCACGGCCACGTAATCGAAATAGACGTCGGACGCCGCGCGGAACAGGGCCGTCCGGCCGGGCGCGGCGCGGTCGTTCCAGTGATCGTCGAGCGTCCGGCGGACGCCCCGGTCCGACGCGACGCCCACGAACAGCACCCGCGGATTCATTCGCGCGTCGAAGGCGACGAACTCGTATACGCCCGGCTCGCGCGGCGCGTGCGAGGACAAGGCGTCGGCCTTGAACCGGTAGCAGCGCTCCGACATCGCGATGCGAAACCTGCGGACGCTCACGCGGCCTCCTTCCGGGGGGAGTTCCACACCGCGCGGCCCACGAAGAACGGCCCGAGATTCGAAAGATACTCCGAGGTCTGCGCCGTCGGGCGCATCGTCTCGACCAGGATGGACAGCGGCGCCAGGTCCTTGCCGATCAAGCCGATGACGAAGTCGTTGTCGTTCTTGTCCAGGCCGTGGCAGGCGAGCCGGATGTCCAGCGCCAGGCCCGCGTCGCCGAACCGGCGGCCGATATTGCCATGCTCCTTGAGCATGCTCATCTGTTCCGGGCGCGGCAGGCGCGCGAACTCGCCCTTGCGGCGCAACGGGTACCAGACCGCCCAAGGCCAGGCCGGATCGGAGACGACGCGGCGCGGACGATGGAGCAGCCAATCCTCCAGACGCGGCTCGTAGCCGAGCGCGTAGGTGCGGCCCAGCATGGCGAACTCGGGCTTGACCGTCAGCTCGGCGAACGGGCCCGAGCTCAATTCGCGGCGCAGCTTCGAGAGCAGGAGGCCCGGGTCCTCGGACATCGCCAGCACGGCGACGCCGGTCGGGTCGCCGAGTTCCTCGTACAGCACGCAGTCCACGCCGGCGCCGGCCAGGGAGTCGACGAGCTTACGCGCGTCGCGGCAGCCCGAGAACGCCGTCAACTGCATGAACAGGCGGCGGTCCGAGTACTGGGCGACGCCGTCCTTGGCGCCGCCCTTCTCGCGGATGTCGAGAGCGGGCTCGGCGGTCGGCGCGTGCGAAGGGGCGGGATTGGGTTGGTTCACCCGAAGATTATACTTCTTCCGCTACGGTTCGTAGGCGCCCGGAGACTCCAGGCGTTCCCGCGCGACCAGGCAGTCCAGTCGCGCGGGCGAATCGGGCGCGGCCATCGCCAGGCACCGGTCCCATTCGCGGCGCGCGGCGTCGTAGTCCCCGCGCTGGAGATAGTCGACGCCGGCCGCGTACGCCCGCGCGGGCGTGCTTTTCACGATCAGAACGGGAGGCCCGGAATCGACGTCCGAGGCGAACTGGCGCACGGAGGCGCAGCCGGAGAACGCGCAGGCGAGCATAATGAGGAGCGGCCGGCTTCGCGACGCCATGGCGGGAGCATAGCTCGCGGGTATTACGATTTCAAGAACGCCGCGTCAGGCGAGCTGGCGCTCGACGGCCGCGATGAGCTCGCTCATCTCGAACGGCTTCTGCAGGAACAGGTCCACGTTCTTGGAAAGGAAGTCCTGTTGGGCCGCGGTGAGCTTGCGGCCCGAGATGGCGATGATCTTCATGTCCTTCGTGGCGGGGCTGGACTTGAGGATCTGGCAGACCTGGAAGCCGTCCATCACGGGCATCATCAGGTCCATGACGAGCAGGTCCGGGAGCTTCTTGCCGACCTCTATCAGAGCGTCGACGGGATTGTTCGAGAGCCGGACCGTGAAGACGTCCTGGTGCTTCGAAAAGCCCTTCTCGATGAGCCGCGTCATGATGGGCTCGTCGTCCAGGATCAAGATGCTCCGATGCGGGTCCTCGATGTCGGCCGGGACCGGCATGTCGTACTTCTTCATGAACGGCACCAGCTCGGAGAGCGGAATGCGCCGATGACCTCCGGGCGTCATGCGGGCCTTCAGCTTGCCCTTGTTCACCCAGTTGATCACGGTCGTGTGGAACACGCCGCAAAGCCGGGCGACCTCGAACGTCGTGAAGGTCCTTTCGCCGAACTGCTCGTTCATATGGCGAGGATAATATTTTTTCCGGCGGTAAGCAATGAATTCGCGCGTCGCCCGGACTCCGAAAGGCCGCCGCGCCGGGATGATTTTGGTACAATCCCGCGCAACGGATGACGCCGTGGAACTGAACATACTCGTCCTGCCCGGAGATGGAATCGGAACGGAAGTGACGCGCGAGGCCGTGCGCGTCCTGGAGCGCGTCGCCGACAGGTTCGGCCATCGGCTGAATCTCAGACGGGCGCTGCTGGGCGGCGCGGCCATCCGCGAGACCGGCTCCCCTTTCCCTCCGGAGACCGAGCGCCTGGCCCGCGAGGCAGACGCCACCCTCATGGGCGCGGTCGGCCTGCCCGAGTTCGACGCCGCCCCCCCGGAGCGCCGTCCCGAGAAGGGCCTGCTGGCCCTGCGCCGGGCGCTGGGCGTCTACGCCAACCTGCGGCCGGTCCGCGCCTATAAGGCCCTGCTCGATTCCTCCCCGCTGAAAAATCGGCTGGTTGAGGGCGCCGACATGCTGATCGTCCGCGAACTGACGGGCGGCCTCTACTACGGGACGCCGCGCGGCGTCTGCGGACAGGGGGCCGACGAACGCGGCGTCAACACGATGACCTACACGCGCGCCGAGATCGAGCGCGTCGCCCGCGTCGGCTTCGCGCTGGCGCGCAAGCGCCGCCGAAAGCTCGTCAGCGTGGACAAGTCCAACGTCCTGGAGACCTCCCAGCTGTGGCGACGCGTCGTCGTCGAGGTCTCCAAGGACTTCCCCGACGTGGCCCTCGAGCACCTGCTCGTCGACAACTGCGCCATGCAGTTGATCACCGACCCCCGCCGCTTCGACGTGCTGCTCACCGAGAACCTGTTCGGCGATATCCTCAGCGACGAGGCCGCCGTGCTGGCGGGCTCCATCGGCATGCTGCCGTCGGCCTCGATCGGCGACCGCCGGCCCTCGGGCGCGTGGGCGGGGCTCTACGAGCCCGTGCACGGCTCGGCTCCCGACATCGCCGGCCGCAACCTGGCCAATCCGTTGGGGGCCATCGGCTCGGCCGCGGCGCTGCTGGAGTACAGCTTCGGCCTCTGCGAGGAGGCCGCGGCCGTGAACGCCGCCGTCGAGAAGGTCCTGGACGCGGGCCAGGTCACCGCCGACCTGCGCCCGCAAGGCTCCCCCTTCGGCACCGACGCCGTGGGCCAAGCCGTCGCCTCGTTGATTTAAGCGGCCGCGCGCTTCTTGACGTAGGGCATCAGCCAGAATTGGATCTATGAAGCCCGATTTCCCAGCGTCTCTACGAGGGCCGCAGGCCCGTTACGCCAGGTCAGTTGCCCTACTCCACGCCCCCTATCCAGGGAATTTTGGTCCCAAAAACGTGCTTCTCCGGTAGAGGCGAATTTTATTAGTCACGTTCTCCATATATGACATCCGGGACCAATAAATGACAACGCCGGCGGTTAGCGGTAGCATGACCGCTGCAGCCAATAAAAAGGCAGGGCCGGAAATATAATAAGCGGCGAATACATAGGCCAGCCCGCCGAAGGCGGCTGCCAGCGCCGCTAATAGATGCGGAATAAAATTAAGAATTCCATCAAGGGATGTTCCGTTTTTGGGGAGGCCGCTCAGTCCTTGCAAGTCCGCCCAACTTACAGGCGCTAAGCCCTCGATCAAGAGGCCACGATCTATATAAGCGCGAAGATACTGTGCAAGCCAACCCGGAGCAGTTTGAGCGCCTGCCAACAGCCCATCGTAATATCTCAGAAGAGGCAACGAATAGCGCGGGGCGCGCTTGCCGGAGTCAAGTGCGCGTATCGCTATAGCGACGCGTCCATTTGGTCGGAGGGCCGGATGCT
>CAIQSZ010000323.1 GCA_903874575.1 uncultured Elusimicrobia bacterium | reverse complement strand
GCCACCGCGCGCCGGTGGGAGCCGTCGTCGCTGCTGGCGGGAGCCGGCCTGGTCTCGATGGCGGCGGCCCTCTGGAGCGAGCGGCCCTGGGCAAGGAACAGGCCGTCGCCGCTGCGCGCGCGCGCGTTCGTCTTCTGCGGGGCGGTCGCGCTCGCGCTGGCGAACTCGGCGCCCGGACTTCTGCGCGACGTCTGGACGGCCCGCCTGCACATGGCGTACCCGGGAGGCCGGTTCCTCGCGTACTTCGACGACGGGACGCGCGTTTGGGCGGGGTACGAATACTCCAATCACAGCGCCGCGGCCCTGCGCGACGGCGTCCTCCAGTCTTGGGACCCGGTGACGACTCTGCTGGTCTTGCGCGCGCTGAGGGGTCAGCGCGAAGGAACCGACTCCATCATCGTGATCGATTCCCCGGATCCCCGCGCGCCGCTGCTGTCGAAAAGCGAGGGATTGCTCGTCGCGATGGACTGGACCTCGCCGTCCCAAAGCGCGGTCGTCGACGCCCTGGGCGGGGCCGATTGGCGCAAGTCTCTGGCGACGGACCCGCCGCGCGCGAAGTCCGCCGCCGCGCTGATCTACCTGCCTCGCCCGGCGTCGCGCGGCGACCGGCGCCGCGCGGCCGGGACGCGGGCGCTGGCGGCTCTGCGTATCCGGCTGGACGAGCTCGCGGCCGTGGGCGTGCTCCTGCCGCCCGACACGCCGGAGAGCGCCGTCGCCGCGGTCCTGAAGGACGCGGGCGCCGTTTTCGGGCATGCGAACGCCGCCGACCTGCCCAACGGAGGAGTGCTGGTGGTCGGCTCGTCCCTGCCGCCCCAGACCGACGCCGGAACCCTCTTCGCGCGTCTGCCCTTCTCGGCGCGCGCCGACGCCCCGAAAGGCGCCGAGGTCCTGGCCGGCGGCGTCAAATGGCGCGCGAATCCGACGGCGAAGCCCCCGCGCTGATGCGCCTGCATGTCGTCGCCTTCGGATGCCAGATGTCCGTCGCCGACGGCGGCGAGATGGCCGGGCCCTTGCTGGCGCGCGGTTTTATTCCCGTCAAGGATTCCAAGGACGCGGACGCGATCGTGCTCAACACCTGCACCGTGCGCCAGCACGCCGAGGACAAAGCCCTGTCGATGATCGGCCGCCTGCGCGCGTGGAAGGAGGCCGACCCGGACCGCGTGCTCATCGTTTCGGGATGCGCGGCCGAGCGCCTGGGCGGCTGGATCCGCGAGCGTTTCCCTTACGTGGACTTGGTCGTCGGGGCGAAGTCCATCGAGGACTATCCTCGCATCGTCGAAACGGCGCTGGCCGCGAAGTTCGAAATGCTTCGCGAAACGCGGGAGGCGTTTGCCGCCGGAGGCGGCGCGCCGGCCGCGCCGATCGGCTGGTCCTCTCCCGTCGTCGCGCCGGTCACGGTCATGCGCGGCTGCAATTACTCGTGCTCCTACTGCATCGTGCCGCGCGTGCGAGGACGAGAGGCCTACCGACCGTACGAGGCGGTGATGGCCGAAGTCCGCGCCAAGGCGGCGGCCGGCGCGCGCGAGATCCTGCTGTTGGGCCAGACCGTCAACAGCTGGCGCGTCGTCGCGGGCGACGGCCGCCAGCGCCGCTTCGCCGACCTCCTGCGCGCGACGGCGGCGGTCGACGGCGTGGCGCGCGTGCGCTTCGAGAGCCCGCACCCCCGTTTCCTGGACGACGAGCTCATCGCCGCGTTCGCCGAAACGCCCGCGGCCTGCGATCACATCCACATGCCGGTCCAATCCGGGTCCGACCGCGTGCTGTCGCGCATGCGCCGCAACTACACCGCGGCGTCGTTCCTGGAACGCATCGAGCGCCTGCGCGCCGCGCGCCCTTCGATTGAAGTGGGCACGGACATTATCGTAGGATTCCCGTCGGAGACCGACGAAGACTTCGAGCGCACTTTGGAGCTCGTCGGGCGGCTGAAGCCGGCCACGGCGTACACGTTCAAGTATTCGCCCCGCGAGGGGACCGAGGCCGCCGAAAGGACGGAAGACGTGCCCGCGCAGGTCAAGGAGGAACGCTTGGCGCGCCTCAACGAGCTTTGCGACGGGCTGACCGAGGACGCGATGAAAGCGAGGCTCGGACGCACGGTCGAGGTTCTGGACGAGACGGGCGGCTACGGCCGGGCGCGGGACGCCTTCCGCGTGAAGTGGGAAACCCCGGCGGAGCCGGGGCGGTTGCGAAAGGTCCGCATCACCGGGACCATGAAGCGCACTTTGCTGGGGGAATGCGAATGAGCGATAAGAAAACCGGGGCCGAGCGCCGGCAGCACCGCCGCTTCAACGTCGTCGAGGGCATGATCGAGCCGATCACTCTCGAAATGGCCGCCGACCGCAAGGCCCAGCCCGCGATCATGACCGACCTCTCCGCGGGCGGGATATCCCTGCTCGTGTTCTGCGAGCCTCCGCACTCGAACAACTTCGAGATGCACCTCTCCATTCCCGGCCTTGAACGGACGCTGATCGAAGCCAAGATCGTCCGCATCCACCAGAAGGGCGAGACCTACAGCCTCGGCCTCGCCTTTCTGAAAATCGCCAAGAAGGTGCAGGACCGCATCGCCTGCATGGCCGACGACAACGCCGACTGCGAGACGCGCGTGGCCCTGCGCCTGCCCGAAGCCTGCGTCCGCGACTGCCACTTCCATTCGCTCTGCGCCAAGCCGGTCAAAGCGCCGCACTGGAAGAAGTAATCCGGAAGGCGTCTTGATCGTCCTGGCGGGTCCGACGGCGTCGGGCAAGACCGAGCTTGCCGTGCGCCTCGCGTCGCGCCTGGGGGCGGAGATCGTCTCCGCGGACTCCCGCCAGGTTTACCGCCTCCTCGACGCCGCCACCGCCAAGCCCTCCGCGGCCCAGCGCGCCGCCGTGCCCCACCACCTGATCGACGTCGCCGACCCGTCCGAAATTTACGACGCGGCGCGGTTCGCGGCGGCGGCGGCCGCCGCCGCCGCGGCGATCAAGGCGCGCGGGAAGGTCCCGCTCGTCGTCGGCGGGACCGGGTTGTACCTGCAGGCCCTGCTGGAAGGCCTGGCGCCTCTGCCTCCCCGCGACGCCGGGGTGCGCGGGCGGCTGGAGGCTCTCGCCGCGCGCGAAGGCCGGGAGGCGCTGCACGCGCGCTTGGCGCAGGCCGACCCCAAGGCCGCCGCCGCCATCCCGGCGGGCAACCTCCAGCGCGTCGTGCGCGCGCTCGAAGTGCTGGAACTGACGGGCAAGCCGATCTCCGCCCATTGGGACGCGGGCCGGGCCGGCGCGCGTCCCGCGTCCGCGGTTCTGCGCCTGGAGGTCCCCCATGATCTCCTGAACGCGCGCATCGAGGAGCGCGCCCGCGCGATGTGGCAGCCTCTCCTCGAGGAAGTCCGCGCGCTCGTGCCGCGCCGTTTTCGCGGCGACGAGCCCGGCTTCACGAGCCTCGGCTATCGCGAAGCGGTCGCGGTCCTGCGCGGGCAGACCCCGGACGCCGACGGCTTTGCCGCCCTGGTCCGCGCCACTCGCGCGTACGCCAAACGCCAGCGCACTTGGTTCCGGGGCCGGCTCGACGCGACGCCGGTCCCCGCGGGCCGGACCCCCGAAGAGTCCCTGACGAACACGCTCGCCGTCCTGGAGGATGCCGATGAAAAATCCGCCGTCCGCTAAACTGCCGCCGCCCGACGCCGCGCCGGCGCTCTATCTTCCGACCTGCCTGTTCCTTTCGGGCGCGTGTTCGCTCGCGCTCGAGGTCGTCGGCACGCGCTTGATCAGCCCGTTCTACGGCTCTTCCATCTACACCTGGTCGGCGCTGATCACCACCACGCTCGTAGCGCTCGCCTTCGGCTACGCGTGGGGCGGACGGCTCGCCGACCGCCACCCTCACCTGACCTTGTTCGCCAAGATTCTCCTGGCCGCCGGCCTCACCGTCGCCGCCGTCCCGGTGATGCGGGAAGCCGTCCTGCGCGCGAGCGCGCCGCTCGGCGTGAAGCTCGGCGCGGTGACGGCGGCCGCGATCCTGGTGGGCCCGTCCCTGGCGTTGCTGGGCTCCCTCGGCCCGGTCGCGACCCGGTTGACCGCGACCGGCGCGGCCGACGCGGGACGCCGGGCGGGCGACGCTTGGGCGGTCTCGACGGCGGGCAGCGTGCTGGGCGCGGCTTTGACCGGCTTCGTGCTGATCCCGCTGTGGCCCGCGTCTCGCATCCTGCTCGCCGCCGCCGCGGCGCTGATCGCGCTCGGCGCGTGGGGAACCTGGCTGTCGGCGCGGCGGCTGCCGCTCGGCCAGCTCGCCGCCGCCGCGGCCTGCGTCGTCTGCGCGGTGCGCGCCGAAACGCGCGCCCACCCGCTCGTGCGCGCGAGGGGGGAATCGGCGTACGGACGCGTCGAGGTGCTCGATTCGGGACGCAAGCGCTACCTGCTCGTCAACGGCACCGCGCAGTCCGCCATGGACGCCGATACGGGACGCAGCGACTCGAAGTACGATCTCTCGCTCGAATGGATGCTCGCCCTGCGGCCCGGGGCCCGGCGCGCGCTCGCCCTCGGCCTGGGAGCCGGGCTCCTGCCGATGGCCCTCGAGCGCGCGGGACTAACGGTGGACGTCTTCGAGATCGACCCCGTGATCCTGGGCGCCGCGCGGGGCTGGTTCGGCTACGCCCCGAAGGGCCGCGTGACGATCGCCGACGCGCGCGCGGAACTCGAGGCCGGACGCGGCGGGCCCTGGGATATGATGGTGCTCGACGCCTTCGGCGCGGAGTCGATGCCCGCGCACCTCTTCACGACGGAGGCGTTCACGCGCATGCGCGAGGCGATGATCCCGGGCGGGGTGCTCGCGGTCAACATGGTGACCGCGGTGTCGGGGCCCGAGGCGAACGCCTGGCGGGCCGCCTACAAGACTCTGTCGCGGGTCTATCCGAACGTGCGCGCCTTCGTCGCCGACGACCCGACGGACGGCCTGGCGAACATCCTCCTGTTCGCCTCGGCCGGCCCGCTCGACGCTCCCGCCTCGTCCGCGCCCGCCGAGGCGCGGGCGGGCGCCCGGGAGATGCTGTCCCGCGAGCTCAAGCCGACCGCGGCCGAACTCGAACTCGTGCCCGCGATGACCGACGACCACGCGCCGCTCGACGCCCTGCTCGCCGCGTCCGCCGTGCGCTGGCGCGGCGTCCTCCAGTCGGCGATGAGCGAGGTCCTGGTCCGCTGAAGCCCCTCGACACCCGCGCGCCGGTGGAGCGCGTCCTGCTGGTCGGCGTGGGACCGAAGTCCCAAACGGCCCTCATCCGCTCGAGCCTCGAGGAGCTCAAGCGCCTCGTCGACACCGCGGGCGCCGCCGTCGTCGGCGAGGCGACGCAGGCGCTGGCGCGCTTCAACCCCGCGACGCTCGTCGGAGAAGGCAAGGTCTCCGAGATCGCCGGGATGTGCGCGGGCCTGCGCGCGGGCACGGTGGTCTTCGACCTGGAGCTGTCGCCGGGCCAGCAGAAGAACCTGGAAAAGGCCCTGCCCAAGCGCAAGATCGTCGACCGCACGCGCCTCATCCTGGACATCTTCGCCCAGCGCGCGCGCACCAGCGAGGGCCGCCTGCAGGTGGAGTTGGCCCAGCTGTCGTACATGCTGCCGCGGCTCACCGGCGCGTGGCGCGAGTTCTCCCAGCAGGCCGGCGGCATCGGCACGCGCGGGCCCGGCGAGCGCAAGCTGGAGTACGAAAAGCGGCACATCCAACTGCGCATCAAGCACCTCCGGCACGACTTGGAGCGGGTGCGCGACGCGCGACGCCTGCGCCGCGAGCGGCGCGCCGGCGTGCCGGTCCCGCAGGTCGCGCTGGTCGGCTACACGAACGTCGGCAAATCCACCT
>CAIQSZ010000322.1 GCA_903874575.1 uncultured Elusimicrobia bacterium | reverse complement strand
CTTTTCGCCGTCACGGCCTTGATCATGCCGGGCGTGAGCCAGATGCGGCATTCTCCCGTCACGCGGCGCTGGGTGCTGGTTAAAAAGGCTTTGATGTCGTCGAGATAGGGATCGAACATTTTGGCTTCATGAACGAGCTGGCCAAAGGTTTCCGCCAGCGGTTTCTTGCCGGCGATTTGCGTCTGGGTGAGCACCAGCTTCTCGAGCTCCTGGTGCGCGGCGATGAGCATCAGCGGCGCGGGCGCCTCGAACGCGATGCGGCCCTTGATGCCCAGGATGGTGTCGCCCATATGGACGCCCCGGCCGACGCCGTAGGCGCGGCCCAGCGCGTGCAGCTTCTGCACCAGCGCGACGCCGTCCAGCGCGACGCCGTCCAGCGCGACCGGCACGCCCTTGTCGAAGCCGACGACGACCGACAGGTCCGCGGCGGGAGGGACTTCCGCGGCGGACGGGAACGCCGAGTCCGGAACCTCGGTCCACGGGTCGTGCGTCTGCCCGCCGCCGACGGTGGTGCCCCACAGTCCCGCGTTCACGGAGTACGAGACGGTCTTCTCGGGGACGCGGACGCCGGCTTGCGCCAGGTAGTCGGTCTCCTGCCGGCGGGACCAGCCGAGGTCGCGGATGGGCGTGTGGACCCGAACGCCGGGCAGGAGGACCTGGAACACCGCGTCGAAGCGGACCTGGTCGTTGCCCGCGCCGGTGGAGCCGTGCGCGACGCCGTCGGCGCCGACCTCGCGCGCGACGCGCGCGACGACCTCGGCCTGGAGCACGCGCTCGGCCGAGACGGACAGCGGGTACGCGCGGCCGCGCAGGACGTTGCCCTGGATCAGCGGCACGGCGAACCGGGAGAACACTTCGGCGCGGCCGTCGATGGTGCGGTGCTCGATGGCGCCCAGGGACTTCGCGCGCGCCTCGACGGCCTTCGCTTCCTCGGGCGTGAAGCCGCCCGTGTCCACGGTCACGGTCAGCACGTCGGCGCCGAGCTCCTTCTGCAGCCACAGCACGCAGAACGTGGTGTCCAGCCCGCCGCTGAAGGCGAGCACGATTTTGGGCTTCTTCATGATGGGGTCATCCTCGATTCCAGCAATTCGATCAATTTTCTCTGGACGGCGGCGCTTTCGGTCGCGACGAAGACGGCGTCGTCGCCCGCGAGCGTCCCCGCCAGGCCCGGCAGAGTCAGGCCGTCCAGGATCAGCCCGACGCGCGGGGCGGTGCCCGTGTCGCACCGCACGACCGTCAAGTTCGGGCCGGCCGGCACGACCTTGCGCACGAAGGTGCGCAGGGGAAGCTCGGGGTCGTGGGCGCCGCTCTCGGCGGCGGCCTTGTAGGCTCCGGCGGTCTTGATCAGGCCCAGTTCGGCGACGTCGCGCGAGATCGAGACCTGCGTGGCGTCGATGCCGCGCTTCTTCAGCGCGCGGACCAGGTCGTTCTGGGTGGCGATCTCGCCGCGCGCGACCGCTTCCAGGATCGCCGACTGCCGGGCCGCCTTGCCGCCGCGTTCTGAATATTTATTCATAACGATGAATAATTATACATCATGTCCGGCGCTTGTCAAGGGAACCTTGACGGCAAGGGGCGGCCCCTGTATCCTTCCCGGGTGAAGGAGCCTTCCGTTCGTCGAAAAGCGGCGCGTTACGCCCTGATCGCGGCGCTGGCGGCCGCCGTCGTGTCGGCGACAGCCGCTAACACCCATGCAACCCAACCGAGACCGCACACCATGGGTAAAGCGTCG
>CAIQSZ010000321.1 GCA_903874575.1 uncultured Elusimicrobia bacterium | reverse complement strand
TTGCGCCTGCAGAACCGCGTCGTCATCGCGACGGCGGCCGTCTTCCTGGGCCAGGGCAGCACGGTCATCGTCGACGGCGCGGCGGCGGGCCGCGCCTCCCAGACGATCGCCTTCTACGGAGGCGGGTCGTTCAACGGACTCACGTTCGCGGTCGCCGACGCCGTCCTTAAGACGGGCGCGACGGCGGCGGCGCTCACGAACGTCGTTGTGGGCGCGACGATGACGGTCCAAGCCGGGGCGCAGTTGACGGTGGGCGACCTCCGCCTCGGCGGGCCCGCGGGCCCGAACGTGACTTTGCGGTCCTCCAGCCCCGGGACGCCGTGGTTCCTGAACCTCCTGTCCGTCTCGAGCGTGACCTCGGCTTCCGTCTCGGATTCGGACGCCTCCCCGGGACTTTCCGTGTCGGCCGACGACGGGCGCAGCGTCGACGCCGGCGGGAACGTGAACTGGAATTTTCATCCGCGGCTGCTCGTGTTCCTTCCGGGCGAGTCGTTCACGCCCGGCGCCGCGCCCGGCAAGACCGGCGTCCCGCAGGTCTCCACCGCCGGCGCCTCGGTGGCGGTTTCGGTGCTGGCCGTATCCTCGCATTATGATCTGTCGACGGCGACCGGCGTCGTCGCCCTCGCCAGCGACGACGCGTTCGCCCTTTTGAGCGCGCCCCAGCCCCTCGTCAACGGCGCGGCTTCGTTCACCGCCACGCCTTTCGCGGCCGAGCCCAACCCCCGTTCGACCCGCTTCGTCGCGACGACCTTCTTCGGGTCCGGCGTCTCGACCGGGCCGGTGATCCCGGCGGGCCTGGCGCGCCTCCAGATCGTGCTGCCGGGCGAAGCGGCCCTGCCGGGCTCGCCGGCCGGGCGGCCGGGACTGCCGTTCCCGCGCGTGAGAGGCCTCCCGTTCACGGCGACGGTGCGCGCCGTGGATCCCTACTGGAACGCCGTCACCTCGGCGACGGATGCCTGCGCGCTGGGCGCCACGGCGTCGTCCTCGACTTTACCCGTCCCGCCGCCGATGTCGGGAGGTTCTTCCGTCGCGACCGGCCTCATCCTGTACGCCACGGGTTTCTTCACCCTTTCCGCGACCGACCTGTCTCAGCCCGCCGTCCAGTCCGCGACGAGCGGCGTCTTCGCCGTGATGCCTCCCAGCGTGTCCAGCCCGACCGCTTCCTTTTATGTGCCCAGCGGAGCCTCCGTGGCCACGCTCGGCGGCGCGATCGCGGGGACGGCGTCCGACAGCGCCTCGATCGCGCGCGTGCGCGTCGATATTTTGGAAGTGGAGACCGGCTTCCACTACGACGGTGTCTCCGGCTTCGCCTCGCCGACCGCGGTGTATTCCACCACGACGCTGGCGTCGCCGCTCTCCGCGTCGACTTCGTGGTCGAACCTCGTTCCGGATGCGGCGCTCATGAGCGGACGGCATTACGCGGCGACCGCGCTGGTCGACGATCCGTCGGGTTTCGTCGGCGTCGCCGCGAGCACCTTCGTCGTGGACCGCAGCGCTCTCGTCTTCGGCGGCCGCGCGGGCCAAGGTTCGGCGACGGCCCTGCCGGTTTCCGCGCCCGGCTGCGCGCTCGTCACGGCCACGGTGACCTTTACCGTCGGGGCGGCGGGCGTCGGCCCGGGAGGCGCCGTCGCCGTGCGCGCGCCCGAAGGGTGGACCTTGCCGGCGGGCCTGACCACGACCCGCCCGCCGCCGCCCGGCTTCTGGAACTTCGTCTCCACCTCCCAGGTCGGGGTGACCGGCTCGTCGATCGTGCTCGTCTCGCCTCTGGCGTACGGCGCCCAGCCGCTGGGCGCGGGCTGGCTGGTCGTCGCCGTGGCCACGAACTCCGCGTCCGGTTTCCTGCCCGGCGAGCAAATCTCGTTCCAGTACACCGGCCTGCCCCCGCTGTCGCCGGCGGGACGCGGGGGCCAGGTCTTCGCGATTTGGACGACGGCCGACGCGTCCGCGCCGCCGGCGCCGATCTCGACCCAGCCGGCCGTGAACCTGACCGGGGGAACGACGAGCTTCCTCGCGTTCGTCGACGCGTCGCCGCTGAACCTGGCGCCCCTGCAGACCTCGGCGACGATGACGCTCAAGGTCGTGGATCAGTGCGGCAACGACAAGCCGGGCGCGTCCTCGGCGACCGTCTCGCTTTCCCTCGTCGTTCCCGGCGCGGGGGCGTACGTACCCGACGCGACCGCGGTCTTCCGTCTCCCGTCGGGCGTCGCGGTATCCACCGTCGCCCTGTCGACCGGGGCCGCGTTCTCCCAGTCCTTCAGCGTCGCCAGCGCGACCAGCGGCCCGACCTCCGCCTACGTGCGCGCCTCGGCGTTCTTCCCGGTGGTCTCGACCGCCATCGTCAGCGTGGCCCTGCGCCCGGTGACGTTCGTGGCCGCCGCCGAGCAGTTCGCCGCCGTCTCCGTCGACAGCGGCGCCGCCGCGCCGGGAAACACCAGCGTGGGCTTTTCCTCGGCCGCGCCCGACGCCTACCCGGTGCGCATGGTTTTCACTTTGAGCGATCCCGCGCTGGCCTGGGACGCGGTCCTATCGACGGACGCTTCGAACTTCTCCAGCCCCGTGTTCGCGGCGGCGGGCGTGGGCGACGCGTCCAAACCCATCGTTCTCACGTGGGACGGGATCGATCGGGTTTCCAGCGTCCCGGCGCGGTCGGCGCGCGCGGGAACCTACCGCCTGCGCCTGCGCGCCGGCGGCGGAACGGCCTACGACGTTTCCTCCCAGATCGTCGTGCCCCAGACCGCGGGCTATGCGGGCGCGCTGGGTCCCGCCGGGGCGGGCGCCCGGATACGCGCCGTGGGTCCCGGCGCCGGCGACGGCGCTTACGCGGCCGCGTCGTCGACCGGCTACTTCGTCCTCCAAGGCCTGAGGAGCGGAC
>CAIQSZ010000320.1 GCA_903874575.1 uncultured Elusimicrobia bacterium | reverse complement strand
TCCTTCACCCCCGACCGCTATCCGCAACTGAATGTCCGGCGTCCCCGGCTTTGGTGGCCCGCGCGGATGGGGCGGCAGGAGCTGTACGACGTCGAAGTCGAGTTCGACGCCGCGCAAGGCGTTTCGGACCGTCGCGCGGCCCGTTTCGGCGTCCGGGAGGTCTCTTCGGAGCTCGATTCCGCCGGCCATCGTCTTTTCAAGGTGAACGGTCGGAGGTTTTTCGTCCGCGGCGGAGGCTGGGCGGCCGACATGATGCTGAGGTACTCGCCGGAGCGCGTCCGCTCGGAATTCGAGTACGTGAAGGACATGAACTTGAACACGATCCGGCTCGAGGGAAATCTCGAGCCGGATTCCTTCTTCGACCTGGCCGATCGGGAAGGGCTCATGGTGATGGCGGGCTGGCCCTGCTGTTCGCGCTGGGAGCAATGGCGGCGTTCTCCCAGCTACGCGGAGGGGCCCGTGTGGGGCAAGGAGGACTACGCGATCGCCGCCGCCTCCCAAGAGGACCAGATCCGTCGCCTGCGCGGTCATCCCAGCCTCCTGGTCTGGCTCAACGCAAGCGACGGCCCGCCTCCGCCGGACGTCGAGCGCCTGTACCTGGACATCCTCGAGAAGATGCATTGGCCCAATCCCATCCTGTCCTCGGCGTCCGATAAGCCGACCGAGGTGACGAGCGGCACCGGCGTCAAGATGCTGGGGCCGTACGACTGGGTGCCTCCGTCTTACTGGCAGCTTGACCGGACGCGGGGCGGCGCGCGCGGCTTCGCGACGGAGATCAGCCCCGGCCCGGCCGTCCCGCCGTTCGAAAGCCTGCGCCGGATGCTGCCCGCGGAGCATCTCTGGCCGATCGACGACGCGTGGCGATACCACGCGGGCGGCGGCGTCTTCAAGGACCTGAAGGTCTTCACGGCCGCGCTGGAGGCGCGCTACGGCGCGGCCAAGGACGCCCGCGACTACGCGCGCAAAGCGCAGGCGATGGCGTACGAAGGCGAGCGCGCCATGTTCGAGGCGTTCACGGCGAACCGCTACGGAGCCACCGGCCTGATCCAGTGGATGCTCAACAACGCCTGGCCGTCGATGATCTGGCATCTTTACGACTATTACCTCGAGACGGGCGGCGGCTATTTCGGCGTGAAGAAGGCCTGCGAGCCGGCGCACGCGCAGTATTCCTACGCCGACCGCTCCGTGCTCGCGGTCAACACGACCGGCCGCGCGCTGAGAAACGCCGAGCTCTCGGCGCGCGTCTACGACGTCTCGGGCCGGGAGAGATTTTCCAAGACGGCGCGCTTGGACGTGCCCGCCGACGGCAACGCGGCCGCGTTTACGATTCCAAAGATCGAGGGCCTTTCGACGGCGTATTTCCTGCGCCTGACGCTGAAGGCCGCCGGGGCCGCGCCCGCCCCGAATTTTTACTGGCTTTCCACCAAGGACGACGTTCTCGATTGGGAGAAATCGGACTGGAATCACACCCCCGTCTCCGCGTACGCCGACATGACCGGGCTCCAGTCGCTGCCGCCGACGGAGCTCTCGGTGTCCGCGCGCCGCGCCCGCCGCGGCGGCTGGACGACCGCGCATGTGTCCGTGGGCAACGTCGGCAGGAATCTCGCTTTCCTCGTGCGGCTTCGCCTGGTGAAGGCGGGCGGCGACGAAGACGTCCTGCCCGCCGTCCGTCAGGACGACTATTTCTCCCTGCTTCCCGGCGAGACGCGCGAAATCTCGATCTCTTACCGGAGCGCGGACGCGGGCGCGGGAGTCCCGCGCATCGTCGCCGAGGCTTGGAACTCGCCGGCGGTCGAGGCCGCGCTCTGATCCCCAAGACGCGGCTGGCGCCGTCGCCGACGGGCGCGCTTCACATGGGCAACGCGCGCACCTTCCTGGTCAACTGGGCCCTGGCGCGGCGCCGCGGCTGGCGCATACTCCTGCGCATCGAGGACCTGGACGGGCCGCGCGTGAGGCCGGAGGCCGTGGACGGGGTGCGGCGCACGCTGGAGTGGCTGGGCTTGGATTGGGACGAGGGGCCGGTCGTCCAGTCCGACGACGCGGCGCCCTACCGCGCGGCGATGGAGTCTTTGGCGGCGGCGGGGCGGGTGTTTCCGTGCGCGCTGACGCGCGGACAGATCGCGGCCGCGGCGTCGGCGCCCCAGGAAGGCGCCCACGAGCTGGTCTACCCGGCGTCCCTGCGTCCGCGGGCGTGGGAGAAGCGCTTCGAAGACGCGCGGACGAACTGGCGCTTCCTGGTCCCCGAGGGCGCGGTCGCCTTCGACGACGCGTTCGCCGGGCCGCAGAGCTTCGAGCTTTCGCGGACCATCGGGGATTTCATCGTCTGGACCAAGCGCGGCGCGCCCGCGTACCAGCTGGCGGTGGTGGTGGACGACCACCGCCAGGGAATCACCGAGATCGTGCGCGGCGACGACCTCTTGGAGTCCGGCGCGCGCCAGCTCCTGCTTTACCGCGCGCTGGGGCTGGGGCCGGAGCCGCGGCACTGGCACCTGCCGCTGGTGGTGGGACCCGACGGCCGGCGGCTGGCCAAGCGCCACGGCGACTGCCGCCTGGACGCGCTGCGCGCGGCCGGCGCGAGGGCGGAGGACGTCGTGGGCGCGGCGGCGCGCTGGTGCGGCATCGACGCCAAGGGCGCGCTGACGGCGGCGGAGTTTCGCGACGCGCTCGACCTGGCCGAGTTTCCGCGCGGCCCCCTCGTTTTCCGGCCCGAAGAAAACGCTAAAATAGGCTTATGAGCCAGGAACCCAAGGAAATTCCGAACATGGACGCCGCCGACCTCTGGAAAGAGGAGGTCTTCACGGACCGCAAGGTCGGCACGATCCGCCGCCTGTCGCCGGTGAAGGCCGACGGCGCGCCCGACGCGGGGCGCGCGACGTTGTATCTGGGCGAGGCGTCGCTGTACACGCCCGGGGGAACGTTGCCGCTCGCCTTCGAGATTCCGGCCCAGTCCCTCGACAAGGCCGTCGCGCTTTACGGCGAGTGCGCGGCCAAGGCGTTCGAGGAGGCGATGGAGGAGCTCCAGGAGATGCGCCGCAAGGCGTCCTCGTCCATCGTCATCCCGAAGGCAGGCGCCGCGGGCCTGCAGGGCGCCGGGCTCGGCCCGGGGATGCCGCCGGGCAAGCTGCACCTGCCCTGAGGCGGGGGCCTACCTTACCGCGAGGTAGTCGTAGAGGGAGCGCGCGCCGAACGCGGTGACGGAGCGGAACACGAAGCGCCAGCCGCCGCGCTCGAACTGGCCGCGGCGCATGAGCAGTTCGGGCAGGTCCGCGTCCTTCTCCAGCTCGGCGGTCAGCTCGGGGTTCGGGCACAGCGCGACCGTCCGGCCGTCCCCGACGACGAAGAGCGTCGATAATACGAGCAGCGCCCCCGACGCGGGGACGCCGCCCGCGGGCGAGGCGGCCTCGGCGACGGCTTGGCGCTCCTCCAGGCGGATCATGCGCGCCTTCGCCTCGGGGATGTTGGCCTCGATGGCGGCCTGCACCCAGTCGAGCAGGCGCTCGCGCACCGTCGCGATGTCTTCGGCCGCGGCGATGGGCGTGATGCCTCCCTCGCGGCGGATCGCGCTGGCCAGCGCGGAGACTTCCTTGAGATACACGTTCTTCTGCGCGTCCGGGATGTAGTACATCACGACGAGGTGGACCTTCTTGCCGTCGCTGGCGCCGTAGTCGATGCCGGCGGGCGTCCAGCCGACCGCGCACAGCAGCTCGCCGCCGCCGGTGGCGCGCACGTGCGGGCAGGCGATGCCCAGGCCCAAGCCGGTGTTGTGCTGGCGCTCGCGGACGATCATCTCCTCGGCCAGCTCCGGGGAGCCGGCCAGGTCCGGGACGGCCTCGATCAAGTGGGCGAGGTACTCGAGGGACTTCTCCTTGTCCTCGTCGGGCAGCTCGATCAGGCGTCCTTCTTGCAGTGCGTTGAGCAGGCTTTTCATCGTTATCAGTCCGCGCCGTACCAGGCGATGAAGCGGGTCTTCATGAAGTGCGTGATCGTCACGTAGCACGCCAGCGTCGCCGCCATCCAGCCGAAGAACGAGGCGGGCAGGGGCGTGAAGCCGAGGTACGCGGCGACCGGGGAGAACGGCAGGGCGACGGCGGCGGCCATGACCGTCAGCGTCGTCAGCATGAGCGGCAGGCTGGCGGAGCTCTGGAGGAACGGGATCTTGTTCGTGCGGATGACGTGCACGATCAGGGTCTGCGTGAGGAGAGACTCGACGAACCAGCCGGTGTGGAACAGGCACTCGGAGTGGAGCTTCACCGCCTCGGTCGCCCCGGCGGCCGAGTATTGGTTGCACTTGTAGAACCACAGCATCAGGGCGAAGGTGGTGTAGTCGAAGATGGAGCTCATCGGGCCGATGAACAGCATGAACTTCTTGATCGACTCGATGTTCCACCGGCGCGGCGCGGTCAGGTATTCGTCGTCCACGCGGTCCGTCGGGATGCCGATCTGGGAGAAGTCGTAGAGCAGGTTGTTGACCAGCACCTGGATGGGCGCCATCGGCAGGAAGGGCAGGAGGTAGCTGGCGCCGACGACCGAGAGCATGTTGCCGAAGTTCGAGCTGGCCCCCATCTTGAT
>CAIQSZ010000319.1 GCA_903874575.1 uncultured Elusimicrobia bacterium | reverse complement strand
CGTCTGGTTGCCCGACGCCATGGAAGGTCCGACCCCCGGCTCCGCGCTCATCCACGCCGCCACCATGGTCGCGGCCGGCATCCTGATGGTCGCCAAGCTGTATCCGATCTTCATGGCCGCGCCGCTCGCCCTGGAAGCCGCGGCCTGGATCGGCCTGGTCACCGCGTTCCTAGGCGCGTCGATGGCGCTGGTCACCTACGACATCAAGCGCGTGCTGGCGTTCTCGACGGTCTCCCAGTTGGGATTCATGATGTGCGCGTTGGGCGCGGGCGGCTACACCGCCGGGCTGTTCCACCTGACCACGCACGCGTTCTTCAAGGCGCTCCTGTTCCTGGGCGCCGGCTCCGTCATCCACGCGGTGCACACCAACGACATGCGGCTGATGGGCGGACTCTCGAAGAAAATGCCCGTCACCTTCGTGACCATGCTCATCGCCGTGCTGGCCATCGCCGGTTTCCCGTTCCTGTCGGGCTACTATTCGAAAGACATGATCCTGACCGCCGTGTGGAATCACAACCACGAGATGTTCTGGATACTGCTCTTCTGCGCGCTGATGACCGCGTTCTACATGTCGCGCCTATTCTTCCTGACCTTTTGGGGAGACGACCGCGATCATGAAAAGTTCCACCACGCGCACGAGGCCCCGCCTCTGATCACCCTGCCTCTGGCCGTCCTGGCCGGCTTCTGCGTCCTGTCCGGCTACGCCCTGTCACGCGACGGCTTCATCGACAAGATCCTGCCCATGCCGGCCGCGGCCGTCTCCACTCAGACCACGCCCGTCCGGGCCGTCGAATCGCTCGAAAAATTCGCTCCGCCCGCGGTCGGCCCCGAGACGGAAATGGAAATGCCGCAGTGGCTGGACTTCACCATCGTCGGCCTGGTGCTCGGATCGATAGCCCTGGCGTTCGTTTTATACCGGGGCCCGAAATTCACGGCGGCGGCGGCCATCCGCGGCTGGTTCGCGCCGCTGGTCGCAACCTTGGACCGCCGCTGGTATCTGGACGACGTTTTTCTGGGGCTCGTCGCCGTCTGCGACCGGGTCGCGGCGGCGGCAATCTGGATCGACGACAACGTCATCGACCGAGTGTTCGTCGACGGTTGGGGGCTGCTGGTACGCATCCTCGCGCAGATCAGCGACTCCCTCGACTGGAATCTGCTCGACGCCGCGGTGGACGGGGTGGGCGGGCTGGCCAACGACCTGGGCGGCATGATGCGGTCCCTCGTCATCGACGGGCAGGTCCAGGAATATCTGATGTACGCGGCGATCTCGTTCAGCCTCGCCGCGACTTTGATCCTGACGCGCTGAATCATAAAGCAGGAGAAACGAAATGCCGATGTTGAGCCTGATCGTGTGGGCGCCCCTGGCGGGCGCGCTGATCGTCTTGATGCTCCCGAAGGAGAACGTCAGGGCCATCCAGGTGACGAGTTTCATCGCCGCGGGCGTCTCGCTGGCCGCGTCGCTGACGCTGATCCCGCAGTTCGACCACTCGCTGTCGACGATGCAGTTCGTCGAAAAAGTCTCGTGGATACCGTCGCTGAACGTCTCCTACTTCCTAGGCGTCGACGGACTGGGCTTCCCTCTGGTCCTGCTGACGACCTTCATGAGCTTTATCGCGCTTATCGGCTCTCTGGGCATCACGAATCGCGTCAAGGAATACTTCTTCTGGTTCCTCTGCCTTGAAGTCGGCATGCTGGGAGTATTCACGGCGCTTGACCTAGTGCTCTTCTACGTGTTCTGGGAAATCACCCTGGTCCCGATGTACTTTCTCATCGGCGTCTGGGGGGGGCCGCGCAAGGAGTTCGCCGCCATAAAGTTTTTCCTGTACACCCTGACGGGCTCGGTGTTCATGCTGCTGGCCATCCTGGCGATGTACTTCAAGTCCGTGCCGCACACCTTCGACATGCTCGAACTCATGAAGCAGCAGGCGGCGTGGGAGCCGCGCTTCCAGATTCTTGTCTTTCTGGGCTTATACTTCGGCCTCTCCATTAAAATCCCGGCATTCCCGTTCCACACCTGGCTGCCGCTGGCGCACGTCGAGGCGCCGACGCCGATCTCCGTCATCCTGGCCGCGGTTCTGCTGAAAATGGGGGTGTACGGCCTCCTACGCCTCGCCTATCAGATAACGCCGATGGGCTTCCGCTGG
>CAIQSZ010000318.1 GCA_903874575.1 uncultured Elusimicrobia bacterium | reverse complement strand
TCCGCATCAAGGACGGCTTGGTGGTCGCCGACGACCGCCGCGCGGGGACGGCCGCGCGGCGCGCCCCGCCCCCGCCCGCGCCCGCCGCCGCGGAATCGGCCGCGAAGATCGATCTGGCCATCCTGCGCGAGTACGGAGCCTCGGCCCTGCGCGCCATCGCGGCCAATAAGGGTCGCAGCGCGCTCTCCGTCCTGGGCATACTCATCGGCGTGGCCGCGGTCATCGCCATGCTCGCCGTCGGCGCGGGCGCGCGCAAGGCCGTCGAGGCGCGGCTGGCCAGCCTGGGCTCGAACCTGATCATGGTCCTGGCGCGTCCGCCGCGCGTGAGCGGCGTGTCGGGAGGCGGGAACTACTCGCGGCTCACGCTGGACGACGCGAAGGCCGTCGGCGCCCTGCCGGGCGTCTCAAACTACTACCCGGAAGCCGAAGGCAAGGTCAGCGTCGTCTACGGCGCGAAGAACGCCGTCACCGAGATGCAGGGCGTCACGCCCAACTATGAAGCCGTCCGCAACGCGACGCCGTACTTCGGGCGCTTCTTCACGAAAGCCGAGGACCGGTCGCAGGCGCGCGTGGTCCTCCTCGGGCAGAGCGTGGTCAATACCCTCTTCGGCCGGGAAAACCCCGTCGGCCGCACGGTCGAGGTCAACCGCACCGCGTTCACGGTCATCGGCATCCTTCCCCTGCGCGGCGCCAACGGCGGCGGCCGCGACCAGGACGATATGATCGTGGTCCCCATCAATACCGCGATGAAGCGCGTGCTGGGCACGCCGTACCTGCACGAGATGGCGGTCGAATGCGCGACGCCGCAGTCCGTCCAGATGGTGTTGGAGTCCGCCCAGGCCCTGCTGCGCCGCCGCCACCGCCTGCCCGCCTACAAGGACGATGATTTTACGCTGCGCAACATGGCCGAGATGCAGGCCATGCTCTCCGACACGACCAAAACCTTCGGGCTCCTGCTCGCCATCGTGGCGACGATCTCCCTGATCGTCGGCGGCGTCGGCATCATGAACATCCTTCTCGTGTCCGTCAACGAGCGCACGCGCGAGATCGGCCTGCGCAAGGCCGTCGGCGCCTCGCGCAACGCGGTGATGTCTCAGTTCCTGATCGAATCGCTGGCCCTGGCCTCGGGCGGCGGCGTCTTGGGCGTCCTGCTGGGCGTCTGCGTCTCGCTGGCGCTGTCCCGCTTCGCGGGCTGGGGCGCGATCATACAACCGCGGTCCGTGCTGATCGCGTTCGGCTTCTCGGCCGGCGTCGGCGTCGTCTTCGGGCTGTGGCCCGCGCGCAAAGCCGCCCTGCTGTCGCCCATCGAAGCCCTGCGCTACGAGTAGCCCCAGGCAGCCGCGCCGACGCGCGGGTCAGTCCGCGATGGGCACGGAGCGGGCCGGAATGGACGTCCAGCGCCCCTTGCCCGACCGCGCGCGCGCCGCGATGCGGGCGCAGCCGACGGAGGGCGCCCAATCGAACCAGAAATGGCCCGACGCCTCCCGGCAATCCAGCCACGGACCGCCGTCGAAGGACACCTGGGCCTGCCGGGCGTCGGAGGTGGTGAGCCGGATCGCGTAGTAGCCGGAACGAACGACCTCGTCCTCGCGCGGATAGTCGATGGTCAGGGTCAGAGCCGCTTTCTTCGGGGCGGCGGGCTTCCTCGCCGCGGGCTTGGCCGCGACGGGGGAGGCCGCGGCGGGGACGGCAGGCACGGTCTTCGCGACGGATTTCTTCTTGGCCATGGGCATAAGGTACAAATTAGGAGATTCGGACGTAAAGGTCAAACTCGCGACGCAGTTGCCTATACTGTCCCCATGAGCGCCGCCTCCGCGACCTATCGGATCGTGCTCGTGGGACCCGAGAATCCCCGCAACGTGGGCTTCGTCGCGCGGGCGATGAGGTGCTTCGGGAGTTCGGAACTGACCGTCGCCGGTTCGGAGTGGACCGCCGCGCCGCCCGAATCCTTCCAGACCGGCGCGGCCGCGGCGGAAATCCTGGCCGGAGCCCGCTTCGTCCCCGACCTGGCCGCCGCGCTGGACGGCTGCGCCGACGCCGTGGCGTTCAGCCGCCGCCCGACCTCCCTGCGCCGCAGCGAGTTCGTCCTCCCCCACGCGCCCTCGTGGCGCGCCGGCGAGCGCGTCGCGCTGGTGTTCGGGCGCGAGTCGGCGGGCCTGACGCGGGAGGAGTCGGCGCTGTGCCCGCGCCTGGCGCGCATCCCGTGCCGCGAGGGCGTCAGCCTCAACCTGGGCCAAGCGGCCGCGGTCG
>CAIQSZ010000317.1 GCA_903874575.1 uncultured Elusimicrobia bacterium | reverse complement strand
CGTCTCGGCGCTTCTGCAGAACGCCCTGGAGGCCGTCGCCGACGACGGCTTGATTCTTGTCCGCGGCTCCACCTCGAGAGGCGTCCACCAGATCGACGTGGTCGACGACGGCATCGGCATCCCGGCGGGCGACCTCGAGCGGATTTTCGAGCCGTTCTTCACCACGAAGAAAAACGAAGGCAGCGGCCTGGGCCTTTCGGCCGCTCTGCGCATCGCGGCCAAGCACGGCGGCGACGTGGGGGCGGAGAGCTCCGGCCCCCTGCGCGGCGCCGTGTTTTCTCTGCGGATTCCGGCGGCATAAAATCCCCGCCGGGGGCCGGCGCGGCGCGTCCTACGGCCGCGCTCCGGACCAATGCGGCGTGGAACTGGCGCCGGGGACGTCGGCCGCGAGCCGCGGCGCCGAGCCGTCGGCGTCCATCACGAAGATCTGCGAACGCCCCGCGCGGGTGGTCGAGAAGGCGAGCAGACGGCCGTCGGGCGACCAGGCCGGATCCTCGTTGGAGCCTTCGCCGTGCGTCAGCTGGCGGATCTGCCCGCCGGTGATGTCGACCAGGAAGATGTCCATCTTGTCCTTGCGGTTGGCCCGGCCCGCGAACGCGATCCACTCGCCGGTCGGCGACCAGGCGGGGGCGTCGCACCAGTTCATGCGGGTGAGCCGGCGCGCCTGCTTGGTGGCCAGGTCCAGCACGTAGATCTGCGGGTTGCCCGAGCGATCGGACACGAACGCGACCTGGCGCGCGTCGGGCGAGAAGGTCGGCGTGCTGTCGGCGCCGAAGTGGGAGGTCAGGCGCTCCAGGGCGCCCGTGGACAGGTCCTTCAGGTAGAGGTTCGGGCTCTTGCCTCGCGACAGCGTCAGCAGCAGCTTGGTCCCGTCGGGCGAATAGCCGCCGGCGATGTTCAGTCCCTGTTCGTCGGACAGCGGCGACGCGCGCCCGGTCTCCAGGTCCAAGAGGAACAGGTCGGGGTTGCCGTCCTTGTAGCTGGTATAGGCCAAGCGGCGGCCGTCGGGGGAGAAGCGCGGCAGGAGGTCGATGGACTTGTCGTCGGTCAGGCGCTGGATGCCGCCGCCGTCGTAGTCCATCACATAGACTTCCTTGTGGCCGGTCTGGTTGTTCACGAAGGAGATGCGCGTGCGCGCGATGCCCTCGCGGCCGGTCGCGGCCTTGACCACGTCGTCGGAGATGCGGTGGGCCAGCGCGCGCGGCCACTGCGCGTCCTGGCGGTAGAAGCGCTCGAAGACCGCCTCTCCGGCGCCGCTTCCGTTCTCCAGGCGGACCTGGGCCGACAGCTTGTCGGCCGCGCGTCCGGCGGCGGCTTTCAGGCGCCACACCACGGCCGGAGAGGGCGCGGCGCCCGGCTCCTCGTCCTTGACGTCGAAGCGGCGCGACAGCATCAGGTCCGAACGCACGGCGTCGCGCAGGTCCTTGGCGAAGAGGGCGTCGTCGCCCTTGCGCGGGTCGGCGGCGGTGAAGACGGGCATGGCCAGGACGGGCAGGGGCTGCGCGGCGCCGCCGCCGACCGACAGCCGGACCTCGGTCTGCGCCCGCGCGAGTCCGGCCAGCGACGCGGCCAGCGTCAGGAGGCGGATCATTTCTTGGAGGGCTTCGCGGCCAGACGCTTGAGCACGGAGGCGGCGTCCCGGGCCTCGGGGCTCTTGGGGAAGTCCGCTACGACGGATTCAAGGTAGGTCTTGGCCTCGTCGCGGCCTTGACCACGTCGTCGGAGAT
>CAIQSZ010000316.1 GCA_903874575.1 uncultured Elusimicrobia bacterium | reverse complement strand
GCATGTTGTAGAGCTGGGCGGCGTCGTCGAGCGTCCAAGGCTTCACGGGTGGCATAGGGCGAGATTATATCACCGATTTCGCGCGCGGATTCGCCGTCAGTTCGGGGCGAAGCGGCCGGGGAACCGGGCGCCGACGCAGGGCGCGGCGAGGCACGGCTTGACGACCGCCTTGAAGCCCCACTTGTCGGGCCCGGAATACGCGAACCGGTAGGCGGCGACGGCCTCGGGGCGGCGGTCCAGCGCGTCCAGGATATGGCCGGCGCGCACGCGGTTCCAAGCGGTCCAGCGCGAGGCCGGGGAGCCGGGAGCGCCTCCGGCGAGGAACTCCGCGAGCGCCTCGTCCTTGCGGCCCAGGCTCCACAAGAGGGTGCCGGTGAGAGCGCGCGCCATCGCGGCGTCGACGGGGGGATAGCGTCCGGACCGAACGCGCTCCGAATACTCGGCCGCCTGCGCCAGCCCTTCGTCGTAGTCTCCGGCCTCGTAGAGCGCGACGGCGTAGGCGGAGTGCAGCATCGGAGAGTCGGGATACTTCTCGCGGATGTCCTTCATGAGCCGGACCGCATCCCTCGGGTTGCGCGCGCCGAGCTCGTCCTGGATTTCGATCTCGACGAGAATGAGTTGGGCGGCGGTGCGCGCGTAGTGGCCCTTCTCCGCCGCCAGGCGCAACTCCCTGAGGCCGCGCGCGCGGTTGCCTCCCAGCATGATCTTCGCCAGCCGGCCGGCGAAGCGCGGGATGGTGTCCACGTAGTAGTCGAACATGCCCAAGCCCATGTAGGAATCGTAAATCTGAGGGTTCGACTTCAGCGACGCCCGGATGTAGGACATCGCGCGCGAACCGTGGCGCCAGCCTTTGAGATATTGGCGGCGCTCCAGCGCCAAACGCGCGGAAATGCCGTAGCCGGAGCCGAGGACGAGGAGCGCGTCGGGATCGTCGGGATGAGTCTTCAACCAACGCTCGGAGATCGCGATGGCGCGGTCGACCTTGGCCTCGAAGGACTTCACCAAGGTCTCGTCGGACTGCCGGGGGCCGTAGGCGTAGCGGATGAAATCCGTCGCGGCCTGCCCCAGGTAGGGGTGAGGGTAGTCGGGATTGAGCGCGATCGCCCGCGCGGCCGCGGCGTCGGCGGCGGGAAAATCCATCCGGTAGATGGCGTCGATGCCTTCGGCGAGAAGCCGGTCCATCTCCGGCGTCATCGAAGACGGGGCGGCCGAAGTGGACGCGGCCAACGCGAACATCAAGAGTAATTGTCGCACGAGCTCCGGATATCCTATCATGAGCGCAGTTCTTTATGAAGGCCATCCTCGCCAGAGAAGGCTCGGCCGCTCTCGTCGAAGTCCCGGTTCCCGAGATCGGGGACGGAGAACTCCTGCTGGCCCTCGAGGCGTGCGGCCTTTGCGGCACCGACGTGATGAAGCTGGACACGCGCGCGGCGGACGCCGTGCTCGGCCACGAATTGGTCGGCGTCGTCGCGAAAGCCGGCCCCGGCGTTCCGTTCCGCGAGGGCGACCGCCTCGTCGTCTCCCACCACGTGCCGTGCCTGGACTGCCACTTCTGCCGCAAGGGGCAGGAGTCCATGTGCCGCCAATTCAAGGAGACCAACATCGCGCCCGGCGGATTTTCCGAGCGGGTCCGCGTCCCGGCGCTCCACGTCAAGCACACGGCGTTCAAGGTTCCCGCGGGGCTGGACGGCGTCGCGGCGTCGCAGATGGAGCCGCTGGCGTGCGTGCTGAGAAACGTCAAACGCCTCGGGATCGAGCCCGGGGACGTGGTCGGGGTCGTGGGACTCGGCGCGATCGGGCAGATGACCGGACAACTGCTGAAAGCGTTCGGAGCCCGCGCGATCGGCCTGGACCTGGATCCGGTCCGGACGGAGATGTTCTCCCGCTGGGGCGCGGCCTTCACCGACGGGGAAGCGTTCGGGGAAGCCGGAAGAGCCGCCGCCGACGGCAGGGGCTTCGACGCGGTGGTGTACTCGGCGGGGACGCCGGCGCTCGTGAACCGCTCGGTCGGATGGCTTCGCGACGGCGGGACCATCAACGTCTTCGCGTCGTTTCATCCGGACTCGATCCTGCCGCTCGACTTGAACCAAGTCTACCGCCGAGAACTCGCGGTCGTCAGTTCTTATTCCCCCAGCCTGGCCGATCTGAAAGAAGCCTTCGAGCTCATCGCGTCCGGGACGTTCGACCCCCTGGCGCTGGCGCCCGCGAAGTTCCCCCTCTCGGCGTTCGACGACGCGGTGCGCGCCGTGAAGTCGCGCCGAACCCTCAAGTCCGTGCTGGTGCCCGGATGACGCGGATGATGCGCGCCGTCATCTTCCACGGGCCGCGCGACATCCGCCTCGAGGAACGGCCCGTCCCGGAGCCCGGCCTCGGAGAGATCGTGGTGAAGACCGGCGCCGCGCTCACCTGCGGGACCGACTTCAAGGCGTACCGCCAGGGGCACAAAGTACTGCTGGGCGCCTATCCGTCTCCGTTCGGCCACGAATTGGCCGGCACCGTTTTCGCCCTGGGCGCGGACGTGAAGAACGTCAAGGAAGGCGACCGCGTCGTCGTCGCCAACTCCGCGCCGATGGACGACTGCTTCTGGTGCGCGCGCGGCCAGAACCACCTGTGCCCGAAGCTCGCGCTGCACAACGGCGCCTACGCGGAATACGACCGCGTGCCTGCGCACATCGTCGCGCGCAACCTTCACGCCCTGCCCGCCTCCGTTCCGTTCGAGGTGGGCGCGCTGGCCGAGCCGCTGTCGACGACCATCCACGCCGCCGAAGCGATGGGCGTGCGCGAGGGCGAGCTCTGCCTGATCCTCGGCGCCGGCCCCATGTCGGTGATGCTGATCCACGCGCTCGCGGCCCGCGCCGCGCGCGTCGGCGTCGTCGGGCGTTCGAAGGACCATCTGGAGACCGCGAAGAAAGCCGGCGCCGAGGCCGTATTCAGCGCGGAGGACGGTCCCGTCGAGAGCGCCGTGCGCGCCTGGGCCGAAGGCCGCGGGCCGGACCACGTGTTCGAGGCCGTCGGGAAGGTCGAGACGCATCTGCAGGCGCTGGCGCTGGTCCGAAACGGCGGGAAGGTCTGCCTGTTCGGCGGCTGCGCGCAGGGCTCCTCCGTGCCGTTCGACGTGCACCGCATCCACTACAAGCAGATCGCGCTCCAAGGCGTCTTCCACCACACGCCCCCCCATTTCGCCGAGGCCGTCCGGCTGCTCGTCGCGGGCGAAGTCCGCGCCGAGCTGCTCATCCGCGGCGAGGTGAAGCTGGCCGACCTCCCGAAGTTCTTCGCCGAGAACGCCGACCGGTCCGTCATGAAAGCGGCGGTGCGTCCGTGAGCCGAGCCGACGACGTCCGTTTCTTGAAACGCGCGCTGGCCCTGGCCGCCCGCGTCGCGCCCGGCGCGACCAGCCCCAATCCTCGCGTCGGCTGCGTGCTGGTGAAGGCCGGGCGCGTCGTCGGCCAGGGCGCGCACCTGCGCTCCGGCGGGCCTCACGCCGAGGCATTCGCGCTGCAGCGGGCCGGGGCGCGCGCCAAAGGCGCGACCGCCTACGCCACTTTGGAGCCCTGCGCCTGCTTCCCGGGCAAGAAGACGCCGTCGTGCGCCG
>CAIQSZ010000315.1 GCA_903874575.1 uncultured Elusimicrobia bacterium | reverse complement strand
CTCGCCACCCCTCCACCGGCGGCGGCGAGTCCCGCGCCCGCGCCAAACGGCATCTTGCCGTCCGGCGCTGGCACGGTCTCGGCGCTGTCCAAGTACGCCAGCTATATCGTCGTCGGCGTCGGCGCGCTCGTCGTCCTGCTCGTCCTGACACTCAAGCGGAGGTAAGCCGTGAAATCGTTCTGGGCCTCGTTCGGCGGCCAGGTCGCGGCGGCGCTCTTGCCGGTGGCGCTGGTGGGAATTATCGGCTTGCTGATCTGGCGCAGACTCTTCGGCGCTCAGACGGCGACGGACGTGGTCAATAACGTCATCGACTCGGCGGCGACGATCCCGTCGGGGCTGACCAGCCTGGTGGGCTCGGCCATCCGTGGCGAGTCGGAAGCGACGTATATCACGCAGGCGCAGCAGACGCAACTAGCGGCCGAAGCGTTGGCGCGCAAGCAAGGGAGACTCGGACCATGAGCAACAACCAGCCGGTGAGCTTCCGCCCTGCGCGGACCTACGCCCCAAAATGGCTGAAGGGCTATTCTGGCGACGATTCGACGCCCCCGGTGCCTGCGGGGATCCCGCACGGCACGGAGATCGTCATGGCGTCTGTCCAGTCCCCCCGCATCGGCCATGCGGTCATCGAGACGCTGTACTACGACGGCGACGCCTCGGGCGCGGGCTACTTGCATTTCCGCGTGACGGCCAACGGCGTTACTTTGCCCTACGATTGGGCGGACAGCTATGTCGCCGTCGGACAGTCCTCGCTTCCGGCTGTGATCGCCGAAGAAGTGCCGGCGGGAGCGTTGATCGAGATTCGTTGCAAGAACGAGCATCCCAGCGACGACACGCTGAAAGCGTACTGCGACGGCACGGTGGCCTTTTATGATGGCGCGATTTAAGCTCCCGCTGCTGCTGGCCGCGTTCGTTTTGGGAGCTGCTCGCTCCCACGCCCAACCGCTCGGCGCGTCCAGCAAGACAAGCCCTCATACCCACGATAACGCCATTCACGGCGGGTCCACGCTGGCCCCGGCGAACCTGAGCGTAACTTCGTCCTTTGCGGCGACAAACCTTGTCCACTTATCGAGTGTGTCAATTGATTTCACGTTCGTAAAATCGGCCCCGCTCAACCTCCTTGGCCAGTGCGGTTCCACAGTGACCTTGACGCTGCCGGTCTCCGCGCCGGTGCGCGTCTGGTACTCAGGCTCGATCGAATCGGACATCAACTCTTATGCGGGACTTTCCATTCTTCGAGACGGGGTTTTTCCGACGCCTCTGGATAATTCGACCAGTATTACTTCTAACTTTTTTTCTAGTGGTGGCATCGCGCAAACCGCGTCGTTTTCTTGGGTGACCGTCCCGCTCGCGGCGGGGATTCATAGATTCTGCCTGACTATGTTTTCGAGCAACAGCGGGACCGCCAAGGCCTGCGCCTCGACGACCCAACCTACAACGTGTCAATTCGGAGCTGAGGCGGTCCAGTGAGCGAACCCATCGTCATCGCCTTTATCGGCGCTTGCTTCTCGGCGCTCGCCGCGACCCTTTCGGCCGTGACGCTTGCCTATCTGTCGTCCATCGACCATCGCGTGAGCGCGTTGGAATCCAAAGCCATGCACCGGAGCTAATATGACCGACCTCGACCCGATTCAATCCGCCTGGAAGGCCATCAAGGCCGCGGCGTTGTTTGCCTTCGCGCATTTCGTGGCTCCGTCGATCGCGGCCCATGCGGGCATCGACGCGACGATAGCGACCGGCATCGCGGCCAGCGTGGGCCACGCCGCGCTCAACGTCGTCGGCCAGAAGACCGGCTACACCTGGCTTTAAGCCATGCGCCGCGCGGGTGCCGTCGTCGCCGCTATCGCGGCCGTCGCCCTTGCGGCTCTGATCTACCTGACCAACATGACCACGCCCAACGACCAAGCGACCGCCGACGCGCTGCCCCCCGATCCCGCGGGGCGGCGCGCGGCGCTGCGCGCGGCGTTGGCCAGCGAGGGAGTGACCGGCGCTCAGGCTGATATCCTGATAGGCCAGGCCATCCTAGAGACGGGCAACTTCAAGGCCCCTGAGTTCGCGCTGGCGCTCACGCCGTGGAATCGACACGTCGGGAGCGGACGCTACGGCGACTGGAACGGCCACGTGTGCATGAAAGCCGACAGCGGCGCGTGGACCGTTTACCCTGACGACGCGGCGGCGCTGGCTGTTGACCCTACGACGGCGCGGGAGCATCTGCGCTGTTTCGACTCGCTCGAACAGTCCGTTCGCGACATCAAGGGCTTGCTGCTGCTGTCCATGTACGCCAGGGCCAAGAAGGCGTTCGACGCCGGGGACGCGGCCGCCTACGCCCTCGGCATCGCCTACGGCAACGGCAAGGAAGGCTTCGTCGGGCCGGCGGGCACGCCCAAGGCCAACAACTACACGGCCGGTCTCATGTCTCAGTATAAGGCCCTGGGGGTTGCGTAATGGGCGTCCTGAGCGATTGGGGCGACGCGCTGGCTGGTCCTTTTACCAGTTACGCCGACACCTTCAAAACGCTATTCACGAATCCGTCGAAGCTCAAGGCGTCCGATATCCCGACGCTGGCTTTACCCATTCCGGGACTTGGCTCGACGATAACCTACGACCTGAACCATCCGTCTGCGGCAATGTACCAGGGCTCGACCTTGGCGTTGATTGCGGGCGGCGCTGAGTTCATGGCGCCCGCTGCCGCTCCCGCCGCCGGCGCGGAAGGCTCGACGGGAGTCCTGGCTAATTCTCCGCTCATGTCCAACGTGGTGACAGGCGACACGGCCGCAATGGATCCACTTGCCTATGCCACGCAGGGACTACCGTCCATGCCTGGTCAAAGCTCGGTCCTCATCAACTCGCCGCTGTCCTCCAATGTTACGGCCGACGCGGGGTGGGG
>CAIQSZ010000314.1 GCA_903874575.1 uncultured Elusimicrobia bacterium | reverse complement strand
GTCATCCCAAGGATCTTAAGCAGATGGCTGAGTTGGACGACGGTCGTCCGCATATGGGCGCCGAGGCCGTAGACGAAGCCGCTCGGCCTCCCCTGGCGAAGCCGCAACAGGCGGCGTCCTCGTCCGCGGTTCCCGTCGCTGCGGCGCCCACTCCGATTGAAGCGACCCAAGCGGCCTCTCAAGCAAAACTTGACGCGGCGGTAGCCATGGTCAAGGAATTCCCGCTCGACGGCACTCGCGGCAGCGTGGGCCAGTGGCTCCAATACTCCTACACGGCCGCGCCGGACGCGGGCAAGGAAGACTGGAGCGCGAGCGAGACATCAGACAAGACCTACCTGGTCGAGTATCATTTCACTCCTACGCGGCGCGGAGCTCCGGAGGCCCACTACCTCTTCGAGGCCGACATGGATCGAGGCTTCGTTCTAGGCAAGAACATGGACGCGCGCAACATGTTGGCGGGCGCTCCGCCGTCGGCGGCGCCGAAAGCCAAGCCGAAGAAGAAGCCCGTCCGCGTGAAGGCCCCCAAACGTCCGTCTCCGCGCGTCCGGGAGGTCGAGCCGCCCAAGGACGTACCGCTGTTGCCTCTTCCCGACGAGGGAGAACTGCGCCCTCCGTCCGAGGATGATGGGGCGTTCGGCGCCGATACCGTTAATTCCAGCATTTGAGGCCGCGCGCGCTTCCCATCGACGCGCTTAGGGCATCGCGGCGGACTTGACAAAGTCCGGACAGGACTCTAACCTTATCCTAACAATGGCGAACACGCAGCATGTCATCTCGCTCGGGCTCTCCCGCCGCCTCGCCGACCTTCTGGTCGAGGAAGCCCTGATCACGCCCGTCCAGCTCAAGGAAGCTCTCGAGGTTCAGAAGAGCGGAGGCGACAAGCTCGGTTCCGTGCTCATCAGCAAGGAGTTCGTGGCCGAGGATCGGCTCCTCCAGTTCCTGGCGGAGAAGACGGGGATATCTTTCGTGTCGCTGGCCGACATCGGCGACATCTCCGAGGAGGCGGTCGCGGCCGTTCCGGAGGCGATCGCCCGTCAGAAGATGCTCATGCCGTTCAATAAGACCAAGGACCGGCTGACCGTCGCGATCGCCGACCCGCTCGACGTCATGGTCCTGGACGACCTTAAGATGCTCACGGGCTGCGACGTGATCGGCTGCCTGGCCTCCGAGAGCGAGATCATCGCCGCGCACGAGAAATACTACAAGCAGGAGACCTCCCAAGAGGCCCTGGAGGACATCGTCGCGCAGTCCGCCGTGGACGAGGCCGCGGCAGAGGACGTCGAGCACGTCGAGGAGAAGAGCGAGACGGCCAACGAGGCCGCCTTGGAGCGCGACGCCGAAGACGCGCCCGTGATCAAGATGGTGAACCTGATCATGGCCGGCGCCGTCAAGGCCCGGGCCTCGGACATCCACGTCGAGCCCTATCAGAAGGAACTGCGCATCCGCTACCGCATCGACGGGGTTCTCCACGAACAGCCCTCCCCGCCCAAGAAATTTCACAACGCGATCTGCGCGCGCATCAAGATCATGTCGAACCTGAACATCGCGGAGAAGCGCGTGCCTCAGGACGGCCGTCTGAAGCTTAAGATCGAAGGCAAGGAGACCGACATGCGCGTGTCGGTCCTGCCGTGCGCCCCCGGCGAGAAAATCGTCATGCGCATTCTGGACTCCTCGGGTTTGAAGGTCAACATGACCCAGCTCGGTTTCGAGCCGGAAGCGATGGCCGTCTTCAAGAAGGGGATGGAGGCGCCGTACGGCGTGAACCTGGTCACCGGGCCCACCGGCTCGGGCAAGTCCACCACGCTCTACTCCGCGCTCGCGAATTTGAATACGCCGGATACGAACATCATCACGGCCGAGGACCCGGTCGAGTACCAGCTCAAGGGCATCAATCAGGTCCAGATCCACAACCAAGTCGGCCTGACTTTCGCCGCGGCCTTGCGTTCGTTCCTGCGCCAGGACCCGGACGTGATCATGGTCGGCGAGATCCGCGACCAGGAGACGGCGACGATCGCGATAAACGCGGCGCTGACCGGACACCTCGTCTTCTCCACTTTGCACACCAACGACACCGCGCAGACGGTCACGCGTTTGGGCATGATGGGCGTGGAGCCGTTCCTGATCAGCGCCGCCATGCTTATGGTCGAGGCCCAGCGTCTCGTGCGCGGCGTCTGTCCGAAGTGCAAGGAACCGTACGAAGTGGAGAAGGACTGGCTGCTGAAGCTCGGCATCCCGGAGACTCAACTGCAGATGACAGACGGCGGGAAGATCGTCCTGCACAAGGGCAAAGGTTGCGAAAACTGCGCGAACACCGGCTACCGCGGGCGCCAAGGGCTTTACGAGGTCATGGAAATGACCGACGCGATCCGCGCCCTCGTCCTTGAACGCGCGTCGGCCAAGATGATCAAGGACCAGTCGATGAAACAGGGCATGTTGACCTTGCGCATGTGCGCGATCCGTAAAGTCCTCTCCGGCGCGACGACCGTCGAAGAGATGATGCGCGTGACGACTTCCGACGCGAACGCCTGAGCGAAGGCGGACGGGGAGAGAACCGAATGGTCTCAATGGGCGAATTATTCCTGCTGATGCACGAGCGCGGCGCGTCCGACCTGCACCTCACCGTCGGCGCCCCTCCGGTCCTCCGCGTCGACGGCGCTTTGGTGCCGACGCCGTTCGAGAAGCTGAACGCCGAAGCCGCTCAGACCTTGATCTACTCCCTGCTCAACGATCAGCAACGCCAGCGCTTCGAGGCTGCCAGCGAATTGGACCTGGCTTTCAACCTGCGGGGCATCGGGCGCGTCCGCATGAACGTGTACCGTCAGACGGGCTTCGTGGGCGCCGCGGTGCGCTCGATTCCGGACTCATTCAAGACCTTTGACGAGATCGGCCTGCCGCGCTCGATCCTGGAGATCATGAAGCTGCCGAAGGGCCTAGTCCTCGTCACGGGCCCGACGGGGTCGGGCAAGTCCACGACCATCGCCAGCATGATCGACTTCATCAACGAGACGCGCTCATGCCACATCATGACCGTCGAGGATCCGATCGAATTCGTGCACACGCACAAGAAATCCATCATCAACCAGCGCGAGGTTGGCCAGGACACGGAGACCTTCAGCGCGGCCTTGCGCCATGTCCTTCGGCAGGATCCGAACGTCATCTTGATCGGCGAGCTCCGGGACCTGGAGACGATCGGCGCCGCGCTCAACATCGCGGAGACCGGCCACTTGGTGCTGGCGACTCTGCACACGACGGACTGCGCGCAGACCATCAACCGCATCATCGACGTTTTTCCTCAGCATCAGTTGGACCAGGTCCGCGTCCAGCTGTCGTTCGTCCTTCAGGCCGTGCTCTGCCAGCAGTTGCTCAACCATGCGTCGGGCGCGGGCCGCGTGCTCGCCGCCGAGACGCTCGTCGTCACCTCGGCCATCCGTAACCTCATACGCGAGCAGAAGGTCGAGCAGATCCAGGTGGCCATCCAGACCGGGGGCAAGGCGGGCATGCAGACGATGAACCAGGGCCTGGCCGACCTCTACTTCAAGCAGAAGATCACTTTTCAGGAAGCGATGTCTCATTCCCTCGACACGGAGGACTTGCGCCGCCTAATGCAGCGGCAGATGTCCCCGCAGTCGCCTCAGCACTAAGGAACGCCCATGCCCCTGTTCAGCTACAAAGCCAAGACCGCCGCCGGGCTCGTGCTGGAGGGGAGCGTCGACGCCGAAGAGAAGAAGCTCGCCGTCGATAAACTCCGTTCCCAGAAGCTCGTCGTCTTGGAAATCTCGGAGAAGATGGAGAGCCCTTTCGACAAGGTTGCGGCTTTCATCGCCGCGCGACGCAAAGGCGAAGTGACCTCGAAGGACCTGGTGCTGTTTTCCCGCCAACTGTCCACGTTGGTCAGCGCCGGCGTGCCCATCGTCCAGAGCCTCGGCATCCTCGAGACGCAGGCCGAAAACCCCGTGTTCAAGGAGGTCGTAGGAGCGGTGAAAACGGACATCGAGGCCGGGCTGTCGATATCCGACGCGCTCAAGAAGCATCCGGACGCCTTTCCCGATCTGTATACCTCCATGGTCAAGGCCGGCGAACTGGGCGGCATTTTGGACACCATCCTGGAGCGCCTGACCGCGTACATGGAGAGTTCCGAGGCGTTGAAAGCGAAGGTCAAGTCGGCGATGATGTATCCCGCCATCGTGCTCTCGATCTGCGCCATCGTCACTTGCTTTCTCATGGTGTTCGTCATCCCGACCTTCAAAAATATCTTCGCCAGCTTCGGCGCGGAACTTCCCTTGCCCACTCAAATTCTGATCGATGTCTCGGACTCGATGAAGAAGTACTGGTACGTGCTCCTCGCGCTGCCCTGGGGCGGCTATAAAGCCTTCCTGGCCTACTACAAAACGTCCTCCGGCCGGAGGGTCATCGACAACTACACGCTCAAGGCTCCCATCTTCGGCATCATTCTCAAAAAGGTCGCCGTCGCGCGCTTCACGCGCACGCTGGGCACGCTCATCAAGTCCGGCGTGCCTATCATGCAGGCGCTGGAGACCGTCGCGCAGACGGCCGGCAACGTGGTCATCGCCGACGCCGTGCTCCTGACGCGCGAATCGATCCGCGAGGGCGGCCACCTGTCCGACCCGTTGAAGAAGTCGGGGATTTTTCCGAACATGGTCACCTCGATGATCTCCGTCGGCGAGGAGACCGGAGCGCTCGATACCATGCTCTCCAAGATCGCGGACTTCTACGACCAGGAGGTCGACACCGCCGTCAAAGGGCTGACTTCGTTGATCGAACCCATCGTCATCTGCGTCATGGGCGTGGTCATCGGCACTATCGTCGTCTGCATGTTCATGCCGATGTTCGGCCTAGGGGAGTTGGCGGGCAAGCAGGGCTGACGACTCAGCCTTCGAACAGCTTTTTGTCCCGCAAAAGACGATGGTAGGCCACGCCGAAGCGGTGCGCTTCGTCGCGCAGCTTCTGTAGAAGGCCGAGCGCGGGATCGCCGAGAGGCAGGACCACGGACTGAGCGCGGCCGGGGAGGAATACTTCCTCAAGGCGCTTGGCAAGAGCGGCGAGCGGGATCTTGAGTTTAAGGTCCGTCAGCGCGTCCTGCGCGGCTCCCAGTTGCCCCCTGCCTCCGTCGATGAGCACCAGATCGGGCAGACGCGCCTTCTCGGACTGCAGGCGCTTGTAGCGGCGGTACACGGCCTCGCGCATCGATTTAAAGTCGTCGATTCCGGAGACCTCGCGTATCTTGAACTTTCGGTAGTGATCGCGGTAAGGACGTCCGCCCATGAAGCAGGTCATGGACGCGACGGTCTGCCTGCCTTGAAAGTGAGAGATGTCGAAGCATTCCACATGAACGGGGGGCGTCGGCAGGTCCAGCGCCTTCTGCAGGGCCGTCACCGATTGGCTGGCGGCCAAGTGGCCGCCGACGTCTCCAGCCTCGACGGCGCGCACGCGCACGCGCTCTCCCATCAGGCCCAGCGCCAGCATATTGTCGCGCAACTGCGCGGCTTTCTCGTACTCCAGGGCGTTCGAGGCGGCCTTCATCTCCCGCTCGAATACGGACTTCAGATCCCTGTAGCGGCCCTTGAAGAAAAGCGCGGCGCGTTCCGCGATCTCCCTGTAGTCCGCTTTCGCGATCCTGCCGGCGCACGGCGCGGGGCATTCCCTCGTGTGGTAGTACAGGCAGGCCTTGATCCTGCGAGGGTCGAGCGGCTTCTCGTCGGAAAAATCCCAGCGGCACGGCCTGAGGGGGAACATGCGCCGACGCCATAGGTAGCGCAGGAGGCTCTTCACGGGCGCGACGCGGGGGAACGGTCCGAAGTACAGGCCGCCGTCGCGGCTCTTGCGGCGCGTCATGAACAGCCTCGGGTAGGCCTCGCCTATCGACAGCTTGAGATAGGGATAGGTCTTGCCGTCTTTCCACATGATGTTGAAAAACGGCTGGTTCTCATTGATGAGGCGGCGTTCCAGCAGGAGGGCCTCGCGCTCCGACTCGCACAGGACGTAGTCGACGCGGCGCACCAGGGGCGCGAGGGCCTGATTCTTGACGTCGTTTTTACGGAGGTTGAAGTATTGCGCGACGCGCTTGGCGAGGTCGACGGCCTTGCCGATGTAGAGAATGTCGCCGCCGGCGTCGCGCATGATGTACACGCCCGTTTTATGCGGGAGGTGCCGGCGATCCAGCAGGTTGACGGCTTCGTCGTCGCGGGGCGCGCCTTCGGTCACGGCTAAAGTATAGCCTTCAGCGGACGCTGCGGCGAGTCGAACCGGCGTTTGACGGCGAGCCGCGGGAAAAGCCATAATCTCCTCCTATGGCCAAGAAGAAGCAGACGCGTCACAAATCGGCTCTCAAGGCTCACCGCCAGGCCGTCAAGCGCACCCTCCACAATCGTGCGATCAAGAAGGACGTCCGCCTCGCCGTGCGCGCCGTTATGAGCGCCGCGAAGGCGAACGACGTTAAGAAGGTCGCCGACTCGATCTCGAAGGCGTCCGCGGTTCTGGACAAGGCCGCGAAGCGCGGCACCATCCACTGGAAGGCCGCCGCGCGCAAGAAGTCGCGCTTGGCGCTCGCCGCCCGCAAGCTTTCTTCCGGTTCGCCCGCCGCCTAAACGGCGGCGATGCGGGCCGTCGGAGTGCAGAGTTCGACGACCAGCCGCTCCAACTCCAGCTTCGGATCCAGCCAGGATTTCGACTTGAGTTGGGCCTCGACTTCGAGGCAGCGTCGCAGATCCCGACGCAGACGCGCCTCGCTCGCTCGCTCGGCGCGCGCGAAGAAGCCGCTGTCGTAGAAGATCCTGAGCTTCTGCTCGATCTCGCGCGGCGGCAAGCCGGCTTTCAGCATGCGCTTGGCCTTGAGCTGTTTGAGGTAGCCCAATCGGACTTGGGCGAGCGCGCGGAACGCCGCCTCCTCGGGCTTGGAGCCGGAGAACAGCTCTGCAAGCTGGCCCAGGCAGGCTTTGACGTCGCGAGACTGGATCAGGCGCTCGAACGCCCACGGGTCCGCGGCCTTGCGATAGCCGAGGCATTCCAGGGCCGCGGCCGGCGCGATGTCCTTCTCGGCGCCGGCGAACGTCACCAGTTTCTCCAGCTCTCCGGACAGGATGCCCCAGTCGCCGCCCGCCTCGCCGACCAGGGCCTCGGCGGCGGCGGGCGCCAGCGTCTTTCCGGCCCTCCGGGCTTGCGCGATCAGGCGCTCGCAGGCCTCCTCTTCGGTCAGAGGGGAGAATATGCTCACGGCGCCGACGGCCGAGGCGGCGTCGGCCAGCGCGTCCTTCTTGTCGGGGCGGCGGTCCTCGCTGAGCAGGACCAAGGTCGTCGTCGGGGACGCGCATCCCAGGTACGCGGCGAACGCCGCGCGCGCGTCGGCCGGGATCCTCGGATTGCGCACGATGACGAGACGCTTGTCGGAGAACACGGGGAAGGTCATCGCTTCGGCGACGACGGCGGACGCCTCCGAGGCGGGGTCGCCCGAAAACTCGAATAGGTTGAAAGCGTCGGCCTTGAACAGTTCCTTGAGTTTGAGGACGGCGTCGGTTTTCGCCGCGGATTCCTCGCCGAACAGATAGTAGACGGGCCGGAATTTCCCGGCCTGCCACTCCCTCAGGAGGTCGTCGGGACGCAGCTCCATCGCCTCAGTAGGGGGCGGGCACGACGGGCTGCAGGGGCTTGTCGGGCTGGGCGTTCGGGGCGGTGGAGGGGGCGTCGCCGGTGATGCGCCGCTCCGACGTTCCGGTCACCGACCCGAAGCCGTTGACCACGCGCTTGACGATCATGGGCGCCAGAATGGACCATATCTGCTCGCGCGCCTGCTCCTCGGTGAGGCCTCCGGTCAGAGTGGAGGCCGGATAGCTCATCGCGCCTTCCAGATTCTTTTCTTCCCAGAGCATTTGGTTCGAGGCGCGGTCGATCATCTGCAGGTCGATGATGATGCGCAGCTTGTAGTTCGTCGGAGCGAGCGTGGCGTCGTATTGGATCGGCGTCAGGATGTAGCGGGTGATGTTGATCCAAACGATGCCGTTGGCCTCGTTCTCGGGCGTGAGCGGATAGCGCGCGTCGCGCAGGAATTCGTCGCGCACGGCCAAGGCCAGTTTGTCCTCCAGGCCGAACTGCTGGGTCTTGTTGACGATGGGACGGATGGCGAGCTTCTGGATGTTGCTGGGCAGGAGCTGAGGGGCAGGACGGTAGCCGATCTCGGGGCCGCCGCAAGCGGCCAGCGCGGAGGCGACAAGCCAAAGGGAGAGCTTCCTCATGTCATTTCACCACCAGGTTGACGAGTTTCTTCGGCACCACGATGATCTTCACGACCTGCTTGCCGCCGATCGCGTTTTTCACGTTCGCGTCGGCCAGCGCCGCCGCCTTGATCGCTTCCTCGGCGGCGTCGGCCGCGATTAAGAAGGTCGCGCGCAGCTTGCCGTTGACTTGGACCGGATACTCCAGGACGGAGTCGACTAAATATTTCGCGTCCCAGGCGGGCCAGGTCTGGCGGCAGAGCAGGTCCGCGTGGCCGAGCTTGGACCACAGTTCCTCGGTCAGGTGGGGGGCGAACGGATTCAAAAGGATGAGGAGCGTCTCAACGTCGATTTTCGACGGCGCCGCGTCCTTTTGGATCTCGTTGACGTAGATCATGAGAGACGAGAGGCACGTGTTGAACCCGAACGCCTCCAGGTCCTCGGTGACTTTCTTGATCGTCCGGTGGCGCGCGCAGACCAGGCCGTCGCCGGCGGCCGGAGCGGCCTCCAGTTCGGCGACCAGCGTCCAGACGCGGCGCAGGAAGCGCGCCACGCCCTCGATGCTGCGCATGTCCCACGGCTTGGCCTGCTCGAAGGGACCCATGAACATTTCGTAGAGGCGGAACGCGTCGGCGCCGTACTTCCTGAGCACGGTGTCGGGATTCACCACGTTCTTTTTGGATTTGGACATCTTCTCGACCTGCGCCGAGAGGACTTCTCCGGTCGAGGACCGCACCGCGCGGCCCTGCTCGTCGTGTTCGACGTCCTCGTAGGAGTGGTAGTTT
>CAIQSZ010000313.1 GCA_903874575.1 uncultured Elusimicrobia bacterium | reverse complement strand
GTATCAGGCGGACGTCTCTCCGCTCGCCGACTTCTCGGCGGGCGTCGTGTCGGTGCGCACGCGCACCACGGCCGCGGCGTTTTCGGGATTGTCGCCGAACACCGCGTACTGGGCCAGGGTCGAGGCGATTTCCCGTTCGGGCTCGGCGACGGCGGAGGTGGCGCTGGGCTCCACGGTGACCTTGGTTTATCCGCCCGCTTTGGGCGGCCAGCCCTTCTCTGCGCAGTCAGGCGACGGCTTCGCCTTCACGTTCCTGCCCCCGGCCAATCCCGCGGGCACGCGGTACCTCGTACAGGTTTCGACCGACGCGTCCTTTACCGTGGTGCGGGCTTCGTCGAATACCGCTTCCGCCGCTGCGACCTTTACGGGCCTGCTCTCCAATCAAGCCTACGTCGCGCGCGTCGCCGGACTGAACGCGGCCGGAAGCCCGACCGCGTTCGTTTCCGCGTCCACCGCCACGGCCGTCTTGGCGCCGCTGCCGGCCCCCATGCCCGTCAGCACGCGCACGACGACGACCGTCGGCCTGGCATGGCTGGCCGGCACGATCTCGCCCGGCACGACCTACGCGGCGCAGATATCCAGTTCCCCCGCGTATGCGTTCCCGGTGACCAGTTCGGCGACGATGAACGCATCCGCCGTTTTCGCCGGCCTCCAGCCGAATACGACCTATTACGGGCGGGTCCAGGCGTTGAGCCGCAATCCTCCGACCCCGGACGGCCCCTTCCTGTCCGCCGCCGTCGCATCCACGCTTGCGAACCTTCCCGGCGCCGCCTCCGCGCCGTTTAAAAACGTATTCATCGCTAGCGCGACGGTCTCTTGGACGCCGTTGCCGCTGGCTCCGTCCAGCGCCGCGGCTTCGGGCTACCGCGTGGAGTTCTCGACGGACCCCGCCTTCTCCCAAGTGTGGACCTCCAGTACCGTGGCTCCCTCCGCCGGTTCGGCGACGGTTACCGGACTCTCCTACTCGACCGTCTACTACGCGCGCGTGGGCTCGCTGAACTGGGAGAGTCTGCCGAACTGGCTGGTGCTGGGCTCCACTCTGACTCCCCTGCCGCCTCTCTCGTCGGGTACGGTCGCCGGGTCGGGGCTCACATTGAGCTTGCCGCTTGCTTTCCCTCAGATCACCTCCATTATCGTCGCCGTGCCGCCCGGGGCGTTCCCGGTCGGAACCACGGTTCGAGCGGTCGCCGCCATCGCCTTGCCGCTGGACTCCGCCGCGACCAACGAGGCCGCCGGGCTGACTCCGTTCGGCCCGTCGGTCGGCATCGATCTTTCGGCGGACGGGCTCCAGCCGTCGGCGCCGGTGCGTGTCTCGATGGGGTACGACCCGCTACAGGTTCCGGCCGGCCAGGACGAGCGCCGTCTCCAATTGTGGCGTTACGACGCGCCCGCCGCGCAGTGGACCATCGTTGCCTCCCAGGTCGACGCGAAGACTCATATCCTGACCGCTTCAATCCGGCATTTTTCCACGTTCGCGCCGTTTTTCGTCACCGCGGGATCCGACCTCGGCGATGTACGGATATTTCCTCAGCCGTGGGAGGTCACGGCGGCGTTCTCGCAGTACTGGGCGCCGGTGCTGACGCTCTCGGGCATGCCCGCAGGCGCGCGCGTGCGTCTGTTCACGCTGACGGGGGAGTCCGTCTTCGATGGCGACGCATCGGCCGGCGGAGTGCTCACCTGGGATGGGAACACGCGCTACGGCCGACGTGCGGCGTCTGGGACCTACTTCGCGACGATCGAGTCGGGAGGCCGGCGCTTGGTGCGCCGGGTGGTGATCATCCGGTGAGACTTGCGCTCCTCGTCGTCCTGATCCTTTCGGCGGGGGCCGCCCGTGCCGTTCAGACGCAGGTGGGTACGGCCGGCGCCGAGTTCCTCCGTTTGGGCGCCGGCGCGCGCGCGTTGGGAATGGGCGAAGCCTACACCGCGGTGGCCGACGGCCCGGATGCCGTCTATTGGAACCCGGCGGGGCTGGCTCTGATGCGCCGGCCGGAGATTTCGTACTCTCGCGGAGAACTTCCCGCGGGCGCTCATCATGATTTCCTCGCCGTCGGAGTCCCGATCCCGGCGCTGGGCGGCGTCGTGGCCGTCTCGGTGACGCGCCTCTCGGGGGACAGTCTGGCCCTCGTCAACGCGTCGAACCAGACGGTCGGTTCCTTTTCACCCCACTCCGAGGCCTATTCCTTCGCCTACGGACATAACTTCGCCGGTAATAGTCTCACGGATCGGTCGCACGAGTACTTTCGTGAAAACTGGAATCTTCCGCGCGTGGAGCGTCCCTACGACGACGCCAAGGAGCCGTGGACCGGCGAAATCTCCGCCGGTCTGGCGATCAAGGGGATCAGCGAGACCCTGGGCACGAGGTCCGCGTCCTCGTTCGCCGTCGACGCGGGCGGTCTCTTCCGCCCGAGCGACCTCCACGAACTGGTGCTGGCGGGCGTCGTGCGAAACGTAGGCGAAAAGATTCGCTTCATCACGGACTCCCAGCCGCTTCCCGTCGAGGTCTCCTTGGCGGTGGCGTGGGACCAGAGCGCCGAAGACTGGCGGCTGCTCCCGTCGCTGGAGGCGTCCATGCCCTATGCCGGAAACGCCTACGGCAAACTCGGCGTCGAGGTGACGCGGCGCTTCATGGAAGGGAGCGCCGCCTCCTTGCGTTTGGGCTACGACAGCCGCACCGTGCCGGACGTCGGCCCCATTTCCGGCCTGGGCGTCGGCGTGGGGCTTCAGATCGGCGGCTTTAAGTTCGACGCGGCCTTCCAGCCGATGGCCGTCCTGGGGCAGACCTTCAGACTCGGCGTGGGCTGGAAGTTCTAATGTCGGGCGGCCGGGGCTATTTTAAGGCGGCCTTCTTCCCGTCGGCCTTCACGCGCGCCAGCGCCTCGTGAGCGCAGACGCGCACGCGGGAGTTGCCGGCCTTCTTGGCGTGCCGCTCCAAGGTCGGGAGCGCGCGCTCGTCCTCGGTGGCGCCCAGGGCCGCGAGCCCGATGAGCGTGATGCGTTCGTCGGGATCGCTGACGCGC
>CAIQSZ010000312.1 GCA_903874575.1 uncultured Elusimicrobia bacterium | reverse complement strand
CCTCTTGTTATTGGTTCCCTCGGCCGCCGTTGCGCAACCGGGGCCGTGGGCAAAGATCAATATCGCGGGCGCAGGTCCTTTCGGAATTTTCGATCCCAGTATCTCCTCGTCTGGGACGAGGGTTTGGATGTCGTATAGCTCGGTGCTTAACCCCGTCGATCCTTTGTGCAATATGGGGTCGGACACGTCGCTCAATACCGGCATCGAAACGCGCTTGGCGTATTCCGACGACCAAGGGGGAGCCTGGACCGACGCGGGGCCCATCAATCCCACCGTGGATTTTTGCACCGGACATCCGGGGCCGCTGAATGCCGCTACTTTTGTCAATGAAACGTCTTCGCTGGTGGTTGATCCCTATGCCCCGGCGTCACAACGTTGGAAATTATTTTGGGTGGAGTACCTCGCCATCAACGACGGGGTCTATAGCACCGCTACTCGTCATTTCGACATCAGTTGGATCGGCGAGCGTACCGCACCCGATCCCTCCGGGCCTTGGTCGGCGCCGAGCAAGGCCTTCGTCGGTTGGGGCTACAATGCGGCCCAGGCGGATTCCTACCTCGGACCCCCGCAGACGCATTTAGACGCCCTTGATCCCGCTCTGAGCGATTGCTACGTTTTCGTCGAGCCCGGAGTGATCGCCACCTCGTCTGGATTGTACATGGCCCTGACCTGCCATACCGTGCCCGACACGAACGAAAGGATTATCCTCCTCCAACTGACGGGCGGCACGACGCAATATCGCGGCATACTTCTGCGCAACACCGATGCCGTTGCGTACTCTCGATCGGGTTATGAGGCTGGCGATCTGTTTCAAGATGGAGGCCGGACGTTTTTGCTGGCCACCTTGATCCGGCCGGATTATAGCTACGAAAGTTGCCTTGCCTTCGAAGTCGCCGACCTGAATTCCGCCGCTCTGCGCCGCGACTCCGGCGGCTATCCAGTTCCGTTTTTTAAAGTCGACGTTTCAACGAGCCTGCACAACGGCGCCTGCACCTTCGATCCGCATGCCGCTCAGGCGGGGGTCATCCAAGGCGTATTCGATATGTCGCATTCCCCGGACTGGTTTCGCCTGTACCGAACTTTTGCGCGACCCGTGCCGCTCACGTCCTCTCTGCGGACGGCGTCTTTCGGCACGCCTTACGGCACGACGAGCGTCATGATTCCGTCGGGGGCGCTGGCGTCGGACCAGGCGGTTGTCTCGGGCTTTCTCCCCCAAACTCTGCCCGCCGCGGATGGGACGTTCGGTTTGACTCCCACGGGGGTCGCTTTCAGCGTGACGCCCGAATACCCGTTGCTGCCGGCGCAAAGCGCGCATTTGAGCATGGGATTCCGTTCGTCGGACGTCGCCGGGCTCGACCGCAGCCGCCTGGTCGTGGCTCGTTATGATCCGACCAGCGGAATTTGGTCGCCGCTGGTTTCGACCGTGGACTCGGCCAACGGTTTGGTTGCGGCTCGCGTCGATCATTTCTCTCTTTTTCAGATCATGCTCGCAAGCGCGTCAAGCAACCTAGGCTCCGTGCGCATTTTCCCCAATCCGCTGCGCCCTTCTCTCGGCCAAACTGCGGTGACATTCGCCAACCTCCCACAGGGAGCTCGCGTGAGAATTTACACGTTGACCGGCGAACTCCTACGCGATTTGAGTGCCGATTCCGCCGGGTTGGCCTCTTGGGATGGGGCGAATTCGTCCGGGCGCAAGGTCGCCAGCGGCGTGTACCCCGTCTTCGTCCAAGGCGGCGGCAAAAGCATGACCTTCAAGGTAGCGGTCCAGCGTTGATGAAAATTTTCGGGCTTGCGCTGGCGTTGGCGGCGTCGCCCAGCGCGGCGCGGGATTTCAGCAGCGCGGCGGCAGGATCAGCGTCGGCGCCGTTTTTAAAGCTCGGGGTCGACTCGCGCGTGGAGGCGATGGGCGGCGCCGGAGCCGCCACCGCGCGCGATGCGGGCGCGCTGTATTGGAACCCGGGGGCGCTGATGGAGGCGGGTCTCCAGTCCGCCGTTTTTTCGCGTGAAGAGTATCTGGCGGGGACGTCGCTCAATTACGCGGCCTACAGCCGCGCGATCTCCGCCGGCGTGTTCGGCGTGTCGATTCAAGAATTGAGCGTCGGCAGTATCGGCGGTACCGACGCCAACGGCGCCGACAACGGATCGTTTTCGCCGTATGATTTGGCGTTATCGCTGGGTTATGCCTCGCACATTGTGTCCGACGAATTATCCGTAGGCGCTTCGGCTAAATTCATCCAATCGAAAATTTTGGGCAATGCGCGGACATTCGCTTTCGACGGCGGCGTCTCCTACTCTCTCACGTCGAACGTGAAGCTGGCTTTCGTCGCGGCGAACGTCGGAGGCCGGCTTCAGTATGAGCGGAATCGCGAGGAACTGCCCTTGTTGTTCCGCGCGGGGATTGGGGTGACGCCCCGCGACAGTTGGGAGCTCTCCGCCGAGGCCGTCGCCGCGCGCGACGCCAATCCCGCCTTGGCCTTGGGGACCGAATGGCGGACCCAGGGCGACGCCGACTGGGTTCTGAGCCTGCGGGGCGGAATTAACACCGCGACGGTTTCCGGCATCAGCGGAATTTCGGGCTTATCGGCGGGGTTCGGCATTGCGCGAAAAGACATCGGCGTCGATTACGCGGTGCGCCCCTTCGGCGGCATCGGCATCGCCCACCACTTCTCCATCGTCTGGAAATTCGACGGCGCACGCCGAGGCAAGCGCGCTCAGTTCAGAAGGTGGGCTTCCTCGACCGAGGACGCCCACGCGCAGGCCAGGATGGCCGCGCCCAGGCCCGCGAAGGTCCAGCTGAGGGATTTCTCCGCCGCCCAACCCACCAACGGGTAGGTCGCGGCCATCAGCATCTGCCGGGCCATGCCCACGGCCGACATCACCGTCGCGCGCCGCGCGCTCTCGACGTGCTTGTGCATGTAGTTCTCGAGGACGGCCGCGCGCGACAGGCCCAGGCCGGAGACCACGGCAAATAGCGCGGCGCACGCCCAACTCGAGGATACGACGGAGAGGGCCAGGAACGCCAGCCCGGGCGCGGCCGCGCTTATAAACAGAAAGCGGCGCGGCCCGCCGCACCAGCGCTCGATGCGCTCGACGTTGAGGAGGACCGCGGACTGCGACAGCGTCATCGCCGCGGCCGCGAAGCCGAACGCGATCAGCGGCACGCCGAGCGCCTGCAGTCGCGGCTGATACAGCCAGATGGCCATGAAGCTGAGGGACCACACCGTGATCGAATCGAAGGCGAGCGCGCGCAGGACGCGGTGGCCCCAAAAGTATCGGGCGCCTTCGGTCAGTATCCGGCGGTAGCCGAGCCGTTCCGGGCGTTCATGCGGGGGCTCGCGCAGCGTCGCGGCCACTCCGAGGGCTAAAGCGAACGGAACCAGTCCCAGCGTTAGGGGCGCGGCCAGTCCCCAGCGCGCCGCGACGAGGCTGCCGATCGGCGCGGCGGCCGCGATGGCCAGGATTTCGGACGCGTTCAGTCGGGCGAGCGCCTTCTTCGAGTCTCCCGCCGCGCCGGCCGCCTTCAGGCTGTCGTAAGTCAACGCCGCGTCGGCCCCCGACGCGAACGCCGTCGCGCACGCCCACAGGAACTCGGCGACCAGGAAGTGTCCGAAGCCCCGATGCGTGACGTAATAAACGACGGCCGCGATCAGGCACAGCGTCGAACAGAGCAGCGAACGGCGGCGGCCGAAGCGGTCGGCGAAGGCGCCGGTCGGCACCTCGAGCGCCACGATGCACAGCATGAACCAGGTCTGCAGCCAGAGCACCTGATGGAACGCGATCCCGCCCCACTGCGTGAAGAAGGGAATCAGCACGCCCGCAAAGAAGTGCAGGCTGGTCAGCGTCTTCCAGAGATAGACGCGCCGGACGTTCGCGCGCCAGTCGACGACGGCGGTCAACGTTCCAGCGCGATCCCGGTGGGGGGGCGGCGCCGCTCCTTCTTGTGCATCGTGGTCCCGGTGAGCAGGCGCACGACCGTGGCCGTGCCGCGGCGCACGACGAAGCGCGCCTCGAAGTCGTGCAGGAAGAACCCGAGCTCGAGCCCGTCGGCGCCCTGCGATTTGTCCCGAGGATTGCGCAGGTCCTGGCTGAGGATGTCGGCGAGCAGTTTTCCGACGCCGGCGATCGCCAGCCGCTTTTCGGCCGCGGTGACGTCCTTGCGCCCGCGCGCGGAGAACGCGACCTTCAAAGTGGGGAACGGCGCGTCCTTGGTCCAGCCCGGCGAGGCCTCGGGCACCGCGTCCCACTCCGGGATGTAGGGCTTCACGTCCAGGATGGGCGTGCCGTCCACCAAGTCAATGCCCGAGAGGTGCAAGGTCGCGCCGTCCACTTTCGTCAGGCGCGCCAAGGACAGCCCGATGGGCGTCGGCCGGTGCGGGGAGCGCGACGCGAACAGCCCGATGGTCTCTCCGCGCAGGCGCGGCGGATGGACCTTGGGCCGGAACTTCTTGTTCGTGTTCAGGTGAAAGTAGGAAATCAGCCAGACGTGCGTGAAGCGCGACAGCCCGACCAGCGAATGCTCGGGTAGGAATTCCCTCGCGATGGTCAAGGCGGCCGTCGCGCCGGGCACCAGCAGGGGCTGGCGCGGCGCGCCGAACTTCTCGCGGAAGCACGAGCGCAGGACGCCGACGATTTTCAAGGGTTGCGCCGACGAAGGCATCGCTCATTATCCGACTTTTGCCGCGCGCGCCGCCAGCGGGGCGGCGGGCCGAGCGAGACTTGATATCATCTTCGCGATGAACGAGCCCGACTGGTCCGCGTGGCAGCCCACGGAGCGCGCGGCCCTGTGCTTCATCGTCCGCGACGGGAGCGTCCTGCTCATCCACAAGAAGCGCGGCCTGGGCGCGGGCAAGATCAACGGGCCCGGCGGGCGCCTCGAGCCCGGCGAGAGCGCGCGGGACGCCGCCGCGCGGGAGACGCGCGAGGAAGTGGGCCTGACGCCGACCGGACTGGAGGCCATGGGCGAACTGCGGTTCCAATTCGTAGACGGCTACGCGCTCCACTGCACGGTGTTCACGGCCGACGGAGCCGACGGCGAATTGATCGAAACGTCCGAGG
>CAIQSZ010000311.1 GCA_903874575.1 uncultured Elusimicrobia bacterium | reverse complement strand
CTTCCTCTCCCGAGATCGGCCGCCACGAGGCGCCCGAGGCGGCGCGGACGTCGACGGCGCCGTCCGGGATGAGCCGGATGCGGCTTGCCGCAAAGACGGGTCCGACCGAGATCGCGGCCAGCGCGGACGCCAGCGTCAGTCGTCGGGCTAGAAGATCCATCCGACCCCCGCGAAGTAGTTGTAGTCGTGGTAATTGTATTGGTAGGTCTTTTCGTAAGCGGTATTGGCGCTGACGTTCGACCACGCGGCGCGCAGCTTCAGATCGAGGCGTCGCCAGATCGGTTGGGTGAATTCCAAAGTCGCCCCTTCCGAGTACTGGCGGAGCTTGGCGCCTTTGTACCCCCCGTCCGCGTTCTGGGCCAGGCGGCCGGTGTAGGAGCGGGCGGCCAAGTCCATCGACGCGCGCAGGACCGTCTTGCGCGCCAGGAAGGTCGTCGTGAGACTCGGCGACAGCCGCGCCTCCCAGTAATCGTAGTACGCGCCGATGAACTTCAGCCGCGCGGGGTCGGCGTCGAACGAATTCTGGTTCGACATCAGATCAGAGATCGTGAAGCCCAGCCCCGCGACGGGCCGCACGCGCCCCAATATCTGCCAGTCGTTGAAGCGCTTGCTCGCGCCCAGGCTCAGACTTTGGTAGGTGTCGGCGCGATTGGTTCCAAGAAACTGGCCCTGCGACTGGACGATCTTCTGGTCCGTGAACGAGATGAACGAGATCGAGTAGAGGATCGAGGCGCTCACGAAGTCCGGCAGGTCGTATTCGTTGCGCCAGGCGAATTGGTTCGAGACCGTGTCCAGGATGCGCGCGCCGGGATTCGGCGAGGCCTGCTCCGTGTTGAACTGCGTCGTCAGCGATTGGAAGTGAGGATAGTGCGTGTAGTACAGGTCGTAGGACAACTGCCAGGTCCACGGGATATCGTCGCCCGCGCGCGTCTTGTGCTCCCAGACCAGCCCCGCCTCGCAGCGCCAGTAGTCGTAGAGGCCCTTGCCCCAGTCCTCGTCCTTCGTCTCGCGGAACAGCTGGGCGCGCACGCCGACGCGCGGCTTCAGGCTCCAGCCGTCGTCCCATCGCTTCACCCACTTCGCGCCGAGGCCGTAGTCCATGCTCTGCTGGAACAGAGTGCCGCCGCCCGCCAGTTCGTTGACCTGCTTGAAGCCCGTGTAGGTCGCGCGCCCGTCGAGATAAAACCCCCAGTCGCTCGAGAGTCCGCGCAGGAGCTGCGCGTCCGCGTTCGCGTAGCCGTTGACCGAGCCCGCGCTGCCGTTGAAGAAGTATTGGCCGAGCATGGCGTCCAGGTCGCCCTGGAGCTTCCAGCCGGCCCCTTCCTGAGCGGAAGCGGGCGCGGCGAGCGCGGCGGCGCAAAGGAACGAAAGCAGCGGGAAAATTATTTTTTTCAAGCGGGCGGTCAATCGAAGCGGATGCCCAGCGTCAGGTGATGCGTGTTGCCCAGGTCTCCGTAGGGCTGGAACGCGTAGTCCAGGGCGAAGCGGCCGAGCTTCAGGCCCAGCCCGGCGCCGAGTCCCGCGAGCTTGCTCCGGAGTTGGTCGGGGCCGTGGCCGAACTGGTAGCCCGCGCGGGCGGCCAGGTTGGGGGCGATCCAAAATTCCCCTCCCGCCGAGACGTAGCCCCGGCGTTCGGTCGCGATCCAATCGACGTCGCCGGCCAGCAGGAGCTTGCCGCCGAGCGCCTTGTAGGCGACGCCGCCCTTGAAAGTCAGCGGCATGCTGTCGGGACCGATGTT
>CAIQSZ010000310.1 GCA_903874575.1 uncultured Elusimicrobia bacterium | reverse complement strand
TAACTGCGAACGACAGCTATCCTGACGGTACCCTTTTCAGGATTGCCGACAATTACTATATATTGAACAACCAGCAGCTAGAAAAATTTGTCAGTGACCAAGCCTACTTAACGCAATATGACGCAAATATCGCTATCACAAAAGACGCCAGCTTTTTAAAAAACTATCCCATAACAGACAACCTAGCCGGCTTTGCTGACGGGACATTAGTCGCCAATGGCGGTTCAGTTTTCATAGTCAGCGATGGAAAAATTCTACCCATTGACAATCCGCAAACTTTTGCTCAAAAAGGCTACAATTGGAATAATGTTTTAAATGTGGGCGAGGATGAAATTGCCATTTATCAAAGGGATAAACTTTTCAACATTAAAAGCATTCATCCAGATGGGACAATCTTCAAAACCTCGGAAAATTCGATGTATTATATTATAGAAAAGGGAGAAAAACATCTATTGCCCGGCACTGATATTGCCGCTTCTTGGCTCAAAAAAGGTCCGGTTGAAGTTTCCGAAAAAGCCCTGAGTCTCTATGCCGATTGCAGTTTAAAAAATAATTTCTGGCAATCATCCGTTTATTCTTGCCGGGTTCCACTCAATTCACTATCCGATTTGATTGGCTTCGATTATGAATTCAAGCTGAAATCCGCAACCAATCTCCACATAGATTCTCTGTCTGTTGATTATAAAAAAGACATCACCCAATCAAATTTCAAATCATTTTTCCACGGTTTGTATAATTCAATTATAAGCACTTATGCCTCCTCTACCCCAACTAGCTAAAAATAAACTGCTCATAATTTACAAATTGCTCAGCGATCTGCTTTTTTTGCTGCTGCTTTTTTTCGCACTGGCCTTGGTCGTGGACGGGCTCATCCCTGGCATCGTTTCAACTCACATCAGTTTTTTGAAAATTATCTGCTTCATCGCCGGAAATCTAATTGCGCTTTATGCCGTTGGCTATCTAGCTCAAATTACGATGACTTCGGGCGTCAGCGGCCGACTCGCGCGCTCGGACACGAAGAGGCTCAGGGCCTGCGGCCGCCGGTCGCGGCGCAGGACGATGGACGCGTCGCGCGCGGCCCAGGGGTCGTCGAAGAATCGGCCCGCCTCGTCTTCATACAACGCGTCGAGCCGTTTGGCCAGGCGTTCGAGCGCGTCGCGCAGGGGGGCGCGCCAAGCCTGCGACCAATCGGGCCGGTGCCAGGAGCGGCAGCCGCAGTCTTTCTCCCAGCGTCCGAGCCCGTGAGGGCAGCTCGACGAGGTTCGCGCGCGGACTCGGACCTCGTGCGGCGGGGGGAACATGGACAGGAAGCGCGCGTGGTTGATCGCGGACACGCCTTCCGCGGCCAGCAGGTCCAAGCCGAGCGAGAGCGAATGTTTCGCGCCCGGATGGCGGCGCCCGTAGAATTCGCCGTCGGAGGCGACGTGCACCATTTGAGTGGACTCGCCGGGCAGGTAACGCCCGGTCACCGCGCGCGCGAAGCCTTGGGCGCTGAGCGTGGTCTCGCCGGAGACGACCCCGTGCGACAGCCGCCCGTGGTAGAAGAACACCGCCAGACCGCGCGACGCGTCCAGCGGCGAGTTCCAGCGGTAGGGCGTCTTCGGATCCAAGGTCTCCGCGGTCGTGGGCGTCCACTCGCCGCCGACGATGCGGACTTCGGCGGCTTGCGCGGGATCGAGGATGGTGAACTCGATGCCCTCGGCCGCGAGAACGTCGAGCGTTTCTTCGTCGACGGCGGTCTCCGGCAGCCAGAGTCCATGGGGGGCTCGACCGAAGCGCGCCTTGAAGTCCGCGACGCCCCAGCGCACCAAGGTCTCTTTGTCGCGGCGAGAGGCCAGCGGCAGGATCGCATGGTAGTAGGGCTGGGAGATCGCGTTGCCCAGCCCGTCGAGCGAGGCGCTGAGCCTGTCGGCCGCGATCACGCGTTCGTACAGCGACGGACGCTCGCGTTCCAGCCAATCCAGAAGAGCCGGCCCGAAGTCGAACGAAATCCGCCGCAACAGGTCGTCGTAGGCGATCGACCGGCCGTCGGATCCGGCGCGCACGCCCAGCGCGACGGGGCCGTAGCACTCCTCGACGGCGCGGCGGTGCCAGTCGTGAAACGGGAAGGCCGTTTCCTCGCGTTCGACTTCCCCCAGCCACGGGTTTTCGCGCGGGGGCTGGTGGAAGTGGCCGTGGACGCAGATGTATCGGGGGCTCACCGTGCGTGTTCTACCATTCTCGGGGCCGGGCCTTCCACGACGGAACCGGGCGCCGCGAATAGACGCACGACGCCGCCTCGTCCGGGGAGCAACGGCGTGCGGTAGGGGAACTCCCCGACGAGCTTCCATCCCGGGACCTTGGGAGTCGCTTTGAAGCAGGTGCCCAGGACCACGCGGTTGAGCGTCTGCCATTCCCAGACCCCGATTTTGCGCGCGGGCTTGCGCCGCCGCAACTCATTGAGATTCCGGGTCAGGCTGAATTGGCCGTCCCAATCGAAGCCGTTTTCCACGCTTGCCGTAGGCTTGCCGCGGGCGGCGGTCGTCCCCGCTTCCCATCGAGCGCGGTTCCACGCGAAGTAATCGGAGAGTCCCGCCCAGGTGAAAAATCCAAGGATCGCGGCGGCGGCGAAAGCGGGCGCGGCGCGGCGCGCATCGTCGCGGCGTCCGGCCGCGAAGCCGGCGGCGGCGACGGGGAGGAAGATCAAAAGGTAGCGGTCGTATATCACGGGCATCACCAGGGCCGGCAGGTATGGAGCGAAGGCGAACAGCGCGGCGGCGCGCAGTTCCTCCGCGTCGGGCCCGCGATTTTCCTCGGCGGCCGCGCGCGTCAGGATCAGGGACGACAGCAACGCCGTCAGCGCGGCCGCGTTCCACAGCAGAGGGCTTCGCCACCAGCCGCCCGGCTTGTCGTCGGCGTCGACCAGCGTTCCCGCCCCCAATCCCGCCCGGGTCAGGGTGTTTAAGAGCAAGGGCAGGCCCCGGTCCTTGGCCCACAGCAGCAGTCCCGCCGCGGCGACGGCGGCCAACGCGACGGCCTCGCCGCGCGTCGTCTTCCGAGCGAACGTCCCGCGCGCGCGCAGCAGCGACAGCGGCGCCAGAAATAGGGCCGTCATCGAGAGGGTCTTTCCGAATCGGGCCAGGACGACGCCCCGTGCCGCGGGACGCAGCCAGTAATCGAGGTCCGCCTTCGGGGAGTAGACGCCGGACTCCCAGGCCCAGGTCGGGCCGTGCACGCAGCGGACCCACCACGCGAACGCGGCGGCGGCCAGCGCGGCGGGCAGGACGAACGCGGCCGCCTCCCGGCGGGACAGCCGACGTTCCCAGGAGAGCGCCGCCAGGCCGCCGGCGACGCAGAGGAACCCGGTTTGTCGGGACAGCCCCGAGACGGCGACGAGCGCCGACGCGGCGGCGTACCAGCGTGGAGCGCGCCGCTCGCGCGCGTGCAGGAACGCGAGCAGTCCCGCCAGCGTGAACGCCGACGCGGTGACGTCGATGTGGAAGCTGGCGCTGAGCGTCGCGTACAGCGGCGACCATGCGACCGTCAGCGCGGCCAAGAACGCGACGTCCGCGCCCGCGCGCCAACGGCGGGCCAACGCGTAGACGAGGGCGGCGCCTGCGCCGCCGATTAGGATTTCCCAGAAACGAAGCGCTTGGTTCGTCGCGCCCCACGGCGCCGTAGCGACGGCGCCCAAAAGGGCGTGCGCGGCGGTGGCGGACAGCGCCCATTGCGGCAGATGCATCCCTTCCCCCGCGACGAGTCTGCGCGCGCATTCCGCGTACTGGAAATCATCGTTGAGGGGGAATTGTCCTCGCGGATCGACGAACAGGAACAATCCCGCCCACGCGGCGGCGAGAACGGCCAGCCGGGGGACATCCTCGCGGGCCATCGCGCCTCTAACGGGGCACGGTCACGCCGCGGGGGACGACGACGATTCCGGCCGCGTCGACGAAGTAGCGTTTGGAGTCGTCCTCCCGGGAGAATCCGACCTTGAGCCTCGCGGGGATATCGTTGAAGCGGTCGACGATGACGCGTCGCAAGTGGGCGCCGGCCCGCACCTTGCAGAAATCCATGACGATGGAATCCTCGACGACGGCGCCGTCGTGCACGTGGACGCCGCGGCCCAGGATGGAATTCTTGATGACGGCGTTGCGCACGAAGCAGCCGTCGCCGATGATGCTGTTGGTGATCCGGCCGTCCAGAATTTTAGCCGGAGGGCCGTCGTAGCGCCCGGAATGGATGAACCAACGCCGGTTGTTGAGGTTCAGTTTCGGTCGGGCGCCCAGGATGTCCATGTTGGCCGCGTAAAAGCTCTGGATGGTCCCCACGTCGCGCCAGTAGGCGTTCTCCTCGTACAGCTTGATCCCGGGCAATATGTTCGTGGAGAAGTCGTAGGCGTACAACTTATGCGTCCGATGCAGGAGGGGCAGTATGTTCTTGCCGAAGTCGAGGTCGCTTTCGTCCGTGTATGAGTTTTTGAGCAGGTCGATCAGCAGGTCCTTGTTGAAGACATAGTTGCCCATGGACGCCAGCGCGCGCGCGGGGTCGCCCGGCATGGACTTGGGCTGGGGCGGCTTCTCGACGAATCCGACGACTCGGCCTCTCGCGTCGGTCTCCAGCACGCCGAACGAGGACGCGGTCCTCAGGGACACCGGGATCGTGGAGACGGTGGCGTCCGCGCCGCGGTCGACGTGGTACTGGATCATCTGGCCCACGTCCATCCGGTAAACGTGGTCGGCGCCGAAAACGACGACTAGGTCCGGGTCGAAGTCGTGGATGAGGTTGAGATTCTGGCGCACGGCGTCGGCGGTGCCGCGGTACCACATGGTGCCCATGCGCATCTGCGGAGGCACGACGGTGATGAACTGGTCGGCCGTAAGACCGGCGGTGCGCCAGTTCGAGCGCAGGTACTCGATGAGGCTTTGCGACATATACTGCACCAGGACGTAGATCGATTGGACGCCGGAGTTCACGCAGTTCGACAGCACGAAGTCGACGATGCGGTACTTGCCGCCGAACGGCACCGCGGGTTTGGAGCGCTCGTGCGTCATCGGATGCAGCCGCTCGCCCTTGCCGCCGGCCAGCACGATGGCCAGGACGCGTTTGGTCGGGGAGATGACGCGGCTATTGCTCGCCATAGGGGTCCTCGCCTCCGTAGTCCTTCTCATCCATCGGAGACGACTGACGCTGCGGCGTATCGTCGGAGCGGAGCGTTCTGATCTCCCTGGCGGCGGCCGGCGCTGTTTCTCGCGGCCGCGTCTCGACGGCGGACCGGTCCACGTCCTGCCCGTGGCGTTGCGAGCCCTTAAGTTCCGCGTCGTCGAGGATCAGAAAGTCGCGCTTTTCCTCCGCCCCCGCCGTGATCTGCGTGTCGTCGGCCGTGGTGATCCCGGTGGACACGCGCACGGGCAGATAGACGGCGCCGTCGTGGCGGATCAGGGCCGAGGTGGGCACGATGAGGACGTCGCTCTTGCGCAAGGGAACGAGCTCCCCTTCCCACTCGGTTCCCGGATCGAAGTACCGGTCGGGACTCATGTATAAGACGAAGGAGCCTCCCGGGGACACGTTCCGGCCCTGGATGTCCAGCACGAAGCGCGTGATGCGTCCGGTGAGTTTGCGTTTTGGATCCTTGACCGCCCAGAACGTCAGATCCAGCCCGTCCCGCACCAGCGGCACGTCCTCGGGGCGCACGCGTCCGACCATCTTGAGCTTGCGCGCGGCCTCGAACATCACGGCCTGAGGCTTGACCCATGCCCGCGCCCTTGAATAGACCTTGAGTATGAAGCAGGCGGCGGGGCAACGGATCGGCGTGGGGCGGTAAACGCGCTGCCAGCGG
>CAIQSZ010000309.1 GCA_903874575.1 uncultured Elusimicrobia bacterium | reverse complement strand
GTGATGCCGGCCATGACCGAAATGACGAGCTGGTCGGCCCGGACCGCGCCCGCCAGGCTCTCCATGACCTTCTTGGCCATCTGCGGCTTGACCGCCAGGATGACGACGTCGGCCTCGCCGACGGCCTTGCGGTTGTCCGTGGAGGTGCGCACGCCCCACTTCTTCTGCAAATCCTGCAGGGCGTCGGCGGAGCGCCGGGCGGCGATGATGTTCTTGGCGGGCACGAGCTTCGAGCGGATCATCCCGCCGATCAGCGCCCCGGCCATGTGCCCGGCTCCCACCACCGCTATCGTCTGATTTTTCATCATAGTTGCCCCTTATGATACGAGATTCGCAAACATGTAACACGGCCGCAATGCGATTTTCTCGGCGCGGGGCTATGCTGGGGGCATGAGGCTCGCGCTGACGGCCAAGATATCGTGCGATCCCAAGCGGGTCCTGGAGAACCGCTGGGCGCACGACATGACCCACGTCCTTGCGGACTCGGTCCTCAAGGCCCGGCGCGCGGCTCTGGGCCGAGAGAAGGCCCGCAAGTAAGCTCTACTTCGGCCCCCGATGAAAAGGGAACGCCCGGAGCGATACAAGCTCCGGGCGTCGTTTTTCTCGCGAGAAAAGCTAAAGCTTGACGCCCTGTTTCTCGGCGGCGATGACGATCTGCGCGCAGGCCAGGGCGTCGGACAGCGCCTCGTGGTGGTTCAACTCGATCTTCAGGCGCCGGCAGACGTCCGGCAGCTTGGTCGGGTAGATGCTCCAGGTGCTGCGCGCCAAGCTCACCGTGTCGACGAAGCGGTGGGCGGGCCTGGGCAGGCGGTGGGCCTGGCAGCAGGCGGCCAGCACGCCGGCGTCGAACGGGGCGTTGTGCGCGGCCAAAAACCGCGCGCCTTCCAGCAGGGACTCCAATTTCGGCCAGGCCTCGCCGAAGGTCGGCGCGTCGGCGACCTGGTGGGGCTTGATGCCGTGGATGTAGGTGAACATGAACTCGGCGGGAGGCGGCGTGAACAGGTCTCCCGTCTCCAGGCGCGGCGGGCGGATCAGTTGGACGACTTTTCGGACGACGGCGCCGTTTTCGACGCGGACCAGGCCGACCGAGCAGGCCGAGTCGCGGCCCTGGTCGGCGGTCTCGAAGTCGATGGCGACGAAGACCGACACGTCAGCGGCGTCCCTTCGAGAGGCCGTAGGCCTTGTGGATGGCGCGCAGGGCGGACTCTCCGTCCTTGAGGTCGACGACGCAGGACACGCGCAGATCGGAGGCCGAGATCATGTGGATGTTGATCTTCGCCTTGGCCAGCACGTCGAACATCGTCGCGGCTATTTTTGGGCTGTGGCGGAAACCCGTGCCGACGGCGGAGACCTTGGCGACTTGGTCGTTGAGGTCGACGCGTTCGGCGCGCAGCTTGGCCGCCGCGGCTTCCAGGGCCTTCTTCGCGCGGACCGCGAACGCCTTGGGGGTCATGAACGACATGTCGTTGACGCCGGCCTGGCTGGGCGCGGACTGGATGATCATGTCGACGGGAATGCCGTCGGCGGCCAGGGCGGAGAGGACCGCGGCGGCCACGCCGGGCTGGTCGGGAACGCCCACCACGGTCAGGCGCACCTCGCTCTTGTCGAGCGCGAGGCTCGAGACGAACGCTTTTTCCAGCATGATCTTCTCCTGTGCGACGATCCACGTCCCCGTCGGATTGTGAAAGGCGGAGCGCACGTGCAGTTCCACGCCGAAGCGCTCGGCCACTTCCATCGAACGCGCCTGCATGACCTGGGCGCCGGCGCCGGCCAGTTCCAGCATCTCCTCGAACGAGATGCGCTTCAGCTTGCGCGCGTCGTGGACGATGCGCGGATCGGCGGTGTAGACGCCCTTCACGTCCGAAAAAATCTCGCAACGGCCGGTCTTGAGCGCGGAGGCGAGCGCGACGGCGGTCAAGTCCGAGCCGCCTCGGCCCAAGGTGGAGGTGTCGCCGTTGGGCGCCAGTCCCTGGAACCCGGCGACGACGACGATGCGGCCCGCCTTCAGATGCTTGAGGACGCTCCTCGTTCGAATACGGCGGATCTGCGCGCAGCCCGGCGCGCCGACGGCGTCGATGCCCGCCTGCGGCCCGGTCAGGGAGACCGCGTCGGAGCCGCGCGCCTTGCACGCCATCGCGAACAGCGAGATGCCGACTTGCTCGCCGGTCGTCACCAGCTGGTCGAGCTCCCGTTCGTCGGGTTTCGTCGTGATTCGTTCGGCCAGGGACATGAGTTCGTCGGTCATCTCGCCCGGCGCGGAGACGACGACGACGACGGCGTAGCCCTTGCGCCGCTCGGAGATCGCGCGCTCGGCCGCGCGCTGGATTTTTTCGGGGTCGGCCACGGAGGTCCCGCCGAACTTCATGACCGTGATCTTCATCGGCGGCCGACGCGGACGCCCTGACGGTCGACCTCCAGCGCGCGCCAAGACGACTCCACGCGCTTGGCGGCGAACGCGCGCCGCATGGCGCGGCCGGCTCTCGGCCCCGCGGTTCCGGAGACGAAAGCGAACAGCGTCGGGCCGGAACCCGACAGCGCCGCGCCCGCGGCGCCGGCTTTGAGGGCCGCGGCCAGCGCCTCGCTTAGGCCGGGGATCAGTTTGGCTCGGTAGGGTTGGTGCAGACGGTCGTCCATGAAATCCGAGAGGCGGTTCGTGCGCCCGGTCTCCAGCGCGCGCGCCAGCAGGACTACGCGCGAGGAATTGTACACGGCGTCGGCAAGCGGGACCTTTTTGGGCAGGACCGTGCGCGCCGTCTTGGTCGCCAATTCGAAATCCGGAATGCAGACGACGGCGGACAGCGATGGATGGATGTCCAGGCGCGTCGTGAGCGGGCGGCCGTTTACGGCCAGGCTGGCGGTGAGCCCGCCGTGGACGCAGGGAGCCACGTTGTCGGGGTGTCCTTCCAGTCCCACGGCCAGCGCTTCAAGCTCATCCTCGCCTCGGCGCAGGGTTCCGAACAGGTGCGCGCCCGCCCACAGCC
>CAIQSZ010000308.1 GCA_903874575.1 uncultured Elusimicrobia bacterium | reverse complement strand
TGGTCGTCGACCGCTACGGCGACTGCATCGTCCTCGAATTCTACTCCCTGGGCATGTACAAGGCGGCCGCGCGCTTGGAGCGCGCGCTCAAGGTCCATTACCCCGGCGCGCGCTTTTTCCACCGCGCCTCGCCGCACACCCAGAGCATGGAGGGCTTCGACCTGAAGCCCAACTTGGGCCACGGGACGCGGATCAAGGAAAACGGAGTCTCCTTCAACATCGACCCCTCCTCGGGCTACAAGACGGGATTTTTCACCGACCAGCGCGACAACCGCATGGGCATCGTGCCGTTCGCGCGCGGCAAGAAGGTCCTGGACGTATGCTCGTATACCGGCGGCTTCGCGCTGTACGCCAAGAAGCTGGGCGGCGCCGAGGAAGTCACCGCCGTCGAGCTGGACCCCGAGGCGGGCGAATTGATGAAGAAGAACGCCAACGCCAACCAAGTCCGCATCGACACCGTCACGGCCGACGCGTTCCCCTACATGCGCCAAGCCGGGCAGAACAACCGCCGCTACGGGCTGATGATCCTGGACCCCTATAAGCTCATCGCGACGCGCGAGGGCTACGCCCTGGGCCGCACGAAGTACATCGACCTCAACCGCCTCGGGATCTCCCTCATGGAGCCGGGCGGCGTGATGGTCACCTGTTCGTGCTCCGGCATGCTGCCGTGGGAGGAGTTCCAGCAGTTCGTGCGCACCGCGGCGGGCTCCGCCGGACGGCGCGTGCAGATCTTCCGCAAAAGCGGCGCGGGGGCCGATCATCCGTTTGCCGCCGATCATCCCGAAGGCGAGTATCTGAAGGTTCTCTGGTGCCGCGTCCTCTGAGAGGCGCGCCGTGATCCTCGTCACCGGCGCGACGGGAACCGTCGGCCGGCAGTTGATCCTGGAGCTCAAGACGCGCCAAGCTCCCTTCCGCGTGTTCGCCCGCGATCCGGCCAAGGCGCGAGCCCTCCTCGGCCCGGTCGACGCCGTCGCGGGCGACCTGGCGCGGCCCGAGACCTTCGGCGCCGCGCTGCGCGGCGCCGAGGCGGCCTTCCTGCTCTCCCCGATGGAGCCGCGCCTCGTCGCCTGGGAGACGGGCCTGGCGCGCGCCGCCGCCAAAGCGGGGGTGAAGCGGCTGGTGAAGCTGTCCGCGCTCGGCGCCGATCCCCGCTCCCCGGCCGCCATCCTGCGCTGGCACGGCCAGGCCGAGGAAGAGGTCCGCCGCGCGGGCGCGCCGTTCACGTTCCTGCGCCCCGGAGCCCTCTATCAGAATCTGCTCGGCCACGCGGACTCCATCCGCCGCGGGACTCTCGCCCTGCCGATGGGCGACGCCCGCGTCGCGATGGTCGACGCCCGCGACGTCGCGGCCTGCGCCGCCGCGGCCCTCTGCGGCCCCGCGCGCGCCGGGCAAACGCTGACGCTCACCGGTCCGACGGCCCTCTCCTATCGCGAGGTCGCGGCGATCTTCGCGCGCGTCCTGGGACGGCCCGTCTCCTACGCCGCCGCCGCGCCCGACGACGCGCGCCGCGCCCTGGACTCGTCGGGGACGCCGCCGTGGATGACCGACGCGCTCCTGAGCCTGGCCGAGCGCCTGCGCGCCGGCGACTCCGACGTGGCCGCCGACGACGTGCGCGCGGCGAGCGGACGGGAACCGATCTCCCTGGAAACCTTCGCCCTCGACCACCGCGCCGCGTTCGCCTGATCTCCCGAGCCACGGAACCGATTACCGCACCCCCGCCACTCGCGCCTCATTAGGCTTTTGCTCGTCCTGTTGCCGGCCGACGTAAAATTCGGGGAGATTATCGGCTAGGGTCGACGATTGGCGCAATCGTATTTCGTTAGCCGAGTCAGGGTTCGGACGAGTCAGATAGTAGGCGCTAAATATGGGCGACTCGCCCGGAATTTCCGTGCGGTAAAGGCCGACGCGCCCCACCCCTTGGCCGAGCCGGCTCTCTATCCTTCGGGCGGTCAACGCGTCATTGAAACGATCCCCCGTTGACGACACATTGAAGAGGCGAACCTCGCGGCCGTCGTAACTCCCATATGCAATGACGGCGATACCCGTGAGGGCGGGAGTACGGCCGATATCCATCCCCGCGTCGTCCGTAGAGGCGCAACGCTCCGCGTAAACCACGGAGCGCACCTCCAGCCCGGCTCCCTTTAAGATCGCCGTCCATTTTTCCCGGAAGGCCTCGAATTCTCCCTCGTTGGAAACCAAGGCATAGACGCTCGGAGATCCCATCGCGGCCACGACCGCCCCCAATTGCTTGAATCCCGGCCGAAAATCCGTCTCCCAATGGGCCAGTCGAC